>NZ_LEKR01000004.1:0-173132 GCF_001580555.1 Stenotrophomonas sp. DDT-1 | reverse complement strand
CCCCATGAAGACCCGCCATACCGAACTCGCCCTGGCCCTGATGCTGAGCCTGCCGCTGGCCGCGACGGCTGTTGCCGCTGATGCGCCACACGCCGTCGCCGCGAAGGCCTCCGCCGCCGCCAATGTGAAGCCGGTCGCTGCCGATGCACAACGGGTGATTCCGCTGCAGGGTGCCTGGAATGTACGTACCTTCGCCGGCCTCCAGGGCCGCCACGGTCCGATTCCGGCCGATGCATTCGTGCGCACCGCCGATCTCGGCCGCCTGACCGAAGCCGACCGTGATGCCCTGGTCGCCGCCGGTGTGAAGCTGGACATCGATCTGCGCACCGCCGATGAGGAGGCACAGTCGCCGGACCTGCTGGCCCGCGATGATCGTTTCGATTATCAGCGCATCTCCCTGATGGGCACCGAGAAGATGGACCTGCAGAAGATGATGACAAGCTTCCCCGATTCGCTGGGCGAAGCCTATGTGCAGTGGCTGGGCCACAGCCAGCCGCAGTTCAAGCAGGTGTTCCAGCGCATTGCCGCGCAGCAGGACGGTGCGGTGCTGTTCCATTGCACGGCCGGCAAGGACCGCACCGGCATCATCGCCGGCCTGCTGCTGGACCTGGCCGGCGTGCCGAAGGCCGAGATCGTGCACAACTACGCGATCTCCGCGCATTACCTGGAAGGGCAGCCGAAGGATAGCGCGATGAACGCGCAGATCATGGCGCTGGTCAGGCAGAACCCGGAGATCGGCCGCAAGTTGGCGGACATGGCCGGTACTGCGCCGGACAACATGGAGCAGTTCCTGGCGGCGCTGCACAGTCAGTACGGTGGTGCGGAAGGGTACCTGAAGTCGATCGGGGTCAGCGAGCAGGAGATCCAGCAGTTGAAGGTGCGGCTGGGTCAGGCCGGCTGATAGGTCGTGCCGGCTGTTGGCCGGTTGACGTGCAGATACCGAAGGGATGCCGGCCATCGGCCGGCATGACCCGCAGCCTGGCATGGCCTGGCGCTACTGATCCGGCTTCACCCTTGCCACCCGTTTCCGGTACTCATACACATTGTCACCGCGGATGCGCTTTTCCTCGGTGCCGGTGACCCGGCCGACCTGCTGGTCCGAGCCGGTGACCGGCTTGGCCTCGATCTCGGTCTCGTGCTCGAAGGAGTGCGATTTGTCGGTGTTGCGGTAATAGCGGTACAGCGCCCAGTACAGCGCGGTTGCGCCGGCCGGACCTGCCGCCAACAGCCAGAGGCCACTGTCGTCGCTCATGTCGATGCCACCAGGAAGGCAATTGCGAGGGCTTCAATGACGGTGCCGGTGGCCAGGGCCGCCAGCAGCATCTTCCATTGCTGCACGGGCACACTGCCCATGGTTTCGCCGGTACGGCCGTTTACCGCGATGTAGTGCAACATGCCGCCGTTCTTTCCGGGCTGGTGATACGAGTACAACCACACCGGCAGGTACATCGACACCCAGCGCGTTCCATGCACCTCCAGCTGTTCCTGTTCCCAGCGCACGCCACGGTTGTAGCGCCTCACCGACCCTTCCACCTGCGCGCGGGCGATCGACAGCAGCTGGTCTTCCAGCCGCGGCCGCAGCTTTTCCACATCCAGGTTGCGCTTCTCGGAGGTGAAGCCAGCCAGGTATGAGGCGTTCCATTTCACCGCGTTCTTGGTGTCGAACGGCAGGATGGTGTTGATGATGTTATTGGTGTTGGCGCGGGTATCCAGATTGCCGCGCTCGGCCGAGGATTCCAGAGGCAGGTCATCAACCGTGAAATCCACCTGGCGTTCGACCTGGTAGACATCGGCGTCGTACAGGGTGCGCTTGTTCTTCTCGGTGCCGACCGTGTATTGCCGGGTCTGGATCTCGCCCTTGCCGGCCACGGCCGCGCTGACGTTGCTGTCCACGATCATGTAGGGCAGGAACACGCCCACCACGTTTTCCGGGGTGAACTGCTCCTTGAACGCCTTCAGCGCGAACATGCGGCGCTTGTCGACGAACTGGCGGATGCGCGCGACCGCATCGTCCTTCTTGATGTGGAAGGGCAGCACCGCGTCGGGCACCGCACCATTGCTGATCTGTTCGTTGACGCCGAAGACGTGGCGGCACCAGTGGCAGCGCGCCGTCATCGTGCTTTCGGTGTTGACCGTGACTTCGGCGCCGCAGCCCGTGCACTTGAACGTCATCAACGCCGAGGTGTCGGCATCGATGTTGCGTGCACCGGAGGCGATGACCGTGCCACGCAGCTGGTCGATGGCCTCGCCCAGCCCGAATTCCTCCTCGACCCGCGCGCCATGCCATTCGTGACGGCAGTACAGGCAGATGAGGATATCGGTGCCGGCCTTCGGCCGGATGTCGGTGGCGCCGCACTTCGGGCAGCGGTTGAGGCCGTCCTTCAGCTCGCTGGCCGAGGTATCAATGGCCACGGGATCGGGCGCTTCCACTTCATCGCGGATGGCCTGTGGCAGTTTCGAGGTGTCCAGCGGGAAGCTGCCGGGCAGGGGAGGGACGTCCTGCGGCGAACCGGGCCCATCCAACGACGCCGCCGGCAAGGGCGGCGGCGTCGCGGGCACGGATCCGGGCAGCGGCGGTGGGCCGTTTCTGGGATCGGACATGTGGGTTGTGCGTCCTGCTGTTACAGGCCCAGTGCCTTGGCTTTCAGGGCGTCATAGTCGCCCTGGGTGATCAGGCCCAGGTCCAGCATTTCCTTGGCCTTCTTCAGCTTGGCCACCGGATCGTCGGCAGCCGGCGTGACCGGCTGCTGCATGCCGCCGACACCGAACATGCCCGAGGCCATGCCGACACCGACCAGGCCAGCCGCACCGCCGTTCTCGCCGGCCGACTGGATGCCCTGGGCGACGCTCGCCTGCAGGTTGGAATTGCCGCGCGAGCCGGACAGGGCATCGGCGCGCTGCACGGTCTTCAGCAGTTCGCGGGTGTTGGCGTCGTACTCGATCGAGACAATGGCGGTCTTGACGATGGCCAGGCCGCGATCCGACTTCCACTGGTAGCCCTGCTCGACGGCGGCCGACAGGCTCTGTGCAAAGCCCAGCGAGTCCTGCTGAAGCCTGGTGATGCGGTTGCCCTTGCCCGGATCGTTCGTGTACAGGCTGAAAGCCGGCGCCAGCGAACCGACCACTTCATTGAACAGCTGGCTGGCGGCGGCGTTGTCCAGGTCGGTGAAGTCGAACACCTGGCCCGGCTGCAGGTAACTGGCCGGCACGAAGTTCTTCACGAACAGGATCGGGTCGACGATCTTCAGCGTGTACGAGCCACGCGTGACTGCACCCACCTGGGTATTAAGGAAGCCGTCGTCCCAGTAGATTTCCGACTGGGTCCCGAAGCGGTTGTCCGGCAGCTCCTTCAGCGAGACGAAATAAGCCGCCTGCTGAGAACCGGGTTGGCCGCCGAACTTGAAGCGTTCCCAGCTCTGCTTGATGAAGGTGCTGACCAGGCCGTCACCGGCGAAGATCGATTGCGAGTTCAGGTCGTCCGAACGCCACTCGTAGCCGCCCGGTTCGGCGACGAACGCGGTGATCGCGCCGTCCTGGAACAGCAGCAGGCCGTAGCCCTCCGGCACGATGATCTTCGAGCCGTTGCTGATGATGTTGGACGAGCCGCTGGTGTTGGAGCCGCGGCCGGCGTTGGTGCCGCGCGGCACCGCCGCGAACAGGGCCGCCGTCGAGGGCAGGCCCGTGGGCACGGTGTAGAAATCCTTCCACTGGTCGGCCAGCACACCACCGACCGCACCCTTCACCGCCTGTACCAGACCCATGTCCAACTCCCTGTGATTCGAGGGCAGGCACCATGCCTGCCGAGCTGGGCTGAATATAGCAGCGGGCAGGGACCGCTGTGGTGCCGGGAGATGAATCCAGGCCCTGCCGGGGCGCAGGGCCGTGCCTGGCGCTGTCTCTACAACATGTACGGGATCTTGAAGGCGAGCGTGAAGTCCGGTGCATCCGGGGTCAGCCCGATGCCGAGCAGGGTCACCAGTGTGGTGTGCTGGTTGAGCGCGTAGGTCACGCCCAGATTCAGTGATGCCGCGTTGGCGTCGCTGCCGATCACTTTCATCCACTTCCCGCCTTGGAAACGGGTGGAAGCGCGGGCGCTGATGCGGTCGCTGAAGGACAGGCTGAGGCTGGTGCGCTCGTTGAACGCAAAGGCGACGCCAGCGCCGAAGTAGACCGCGCCGCCGAGCTTCACGTCACCCGGGTTGACCGTGTCGGGGTTGCTGTCGATATCACTGAAACCACGCGGGAACGAATGCACATAGCCGACGTTGGCGAACAGGATTGCCGGATCGGCGGTCTTGACCATCGACAGGCCCACGTTGGCCTGCCACACGCCATTGCCGGTGGGCTGTTCCCTGGGAACGGCGAAGCGGATGTAGTCATCGTCGTCGCGCTCGATCACCTTCCAGTCCAGACCGTAGGGTGCGCGCCCGGTAGGGGCGGTGACCCCGGCGGTGAGCACCGTTTCCGGGCGCCAGCCGCGTTCGCCGAACAAGCGGTAGTTCGCACTCAGGCCGATATCGCCCAGCCCGTTGCCATTGGTTTCTTCCTGCGCGATCGCGGCCGCCGCACCGCCGGCGCCGCCCTTCTGGTAGACGGTGCGCCGCGCCAGGTAAGGCACGTCCAGGTTGAGCGTCAGGTTCGGGCTGACGCCCCAGCGTGCGGCCAGGTTGTAGGTGAGCGAATCGGATTCAACGTTCTCGATGGCGATGTTGCCGAGGAAGATCGCGTCCAGCGCCAGGAAACCATTGAGGGTGAGCTGCTTGCGGTCGTAGCGCGCGTAGGTGAGGCTGTTCTCGACGGTGAAGCGGCGCGAGAACAGGGCCGACTGCTGTTGTTTCACATCATCCACGCTGCGCCGCGATTCCTGCTTCGCCTGCTGTGCCTCGGCCGCCGTGCTGGCGTAGCCCTCGCTACCCTGCGACGTCTGTAGCGCCGAGCCATGCTCGACTGCGGCGCCCGTTGCCGCCGCCGTTGCCGGCCCGGTGGGCCCGGTGCGTCCACTCAATCGCGCCTGCATCGCCTGCACCTGCATGTCCAGTTCGCGCAGCCGCCGCACTTCCTGTGCATAGTTGGATTTGAGCTGCTCCAGCTGACTGGCCAGTGCCTGCACGTCGGCGCCATCGTCCGCCGCTGGCGGTGCGGCGAAGGCGGTGCCCGCCAGCGCCGCCAGCGCCAACGGGGTGATCCTCATCAAGGTGTGCATGTTCGTGTCCTGCGTTGTGGAACGCTTCCCCCAACGCCGTGCCGTGGTGCTATCGGCCCGGCCCCATGCCGCGGTTCATCGCAATCGCCTGGGCCACGTTCTGGCTCAACGGCAGGTTGCCGCCCGCGGTATCCCGCACCAGTTCCAGCCGCAGCTGGTTGCTGGCGATCTGCCCGTCACCGGCCAGGGCGATGCCCTGGCCGACGCTGCCGTTGCGTATCCATTGCTGGACCATGCCCTGGCCCTCCACCTGCAGTTGCAGGCGTGCCTGGTTGCCGTCCAGCACTGCGGAGGCCGAGACGCCTGCACCCTGCGCACTGAGCGAATGCGCACCGTCATCGGAAAGGCCCGGCACCGTGCCGTTGCGCACCACCAGCGTGGTCGCATTGCGGGCGACGTTGCCATCGCCGGCCACCTGCACGCTCTGCACCAGGCCATTGGCGTTGGCCAGGCCGGTGCTGTCGATATGGCGGCCCTGCGTGTCCGGCAGCGGCGCATCTGCGGCAGTCACGTGCACGCTGGGCTGGAAGCTCAGTTTCGGGCTGCCGCCGCCGCGGAAGTCCATGCCCAGGGTCAACGCACCCTGCAATACGTTTCCGTTGCCGGCCTGCCACTGCGAGACCATCGTCACCCCGAACCACGCGACGGTATTGCCGCCCACGGTGTAGCGGCCGCGCATCAGGTTCAGTTCGGGATCCGGAATTTCCTTCAGGCCGCGTCCCGGCGCAGCATCCGCCGCCTGCAGGGGCAGGGCGGAGCTCGCCAGCAGCAGGAGCATCAACAGACGGTGGCGGAACATGGCGGAACCTCCTTCAGAACAGGTCGGCGTGGCTGAAGCCGAAATCGACCAGTTCGGCATCGGTGATCGGCCCCTGTCGCGCGTAGAGCGCGCGGGCACTGGGCCGTTCGCTGGGTTGCAGCAGGACTGTGTTGCGATCGAAATCACTGCCGATCACCACGAATACGGCACGCGATGCCCACGCAGCGAGGAATTCAGGCAGCGCCAGGCTGCGGTTGCCAAGGATGGGATCAGCCACCTCGACCACACCGCCGCGCACCTGCTTGAGCACCACGAAGTGGCGGAAGCCGCGCACGTCCATCAGCACAAGACCCGGAACCCGAAGCGTGCGCAGGCGTGCCTCATCGATGCGATAGCCGCGCCCGCGCATGCCCAGCGATTCCACGTAGCGCTTGATGTCGAGCAGCGAAAAGCCACGCTCGGCTACCAGCGCCGGGTCGGACACCCCCATCATCCCTTCGATCACCGTCGCCTCGTCGGTGTCCAGGTGGTAGGCATGGCGCAGGATGGTCGCCAGTGCGGCCGCTCCGCAGCTGTAATCGGTGTGCTGGCGTACCACGTTGCGGTAGCGCCGTTCCTGCATGCTCTCCACCTTCTGCTGCAGCAGCGCACCATTGGGCAGTACGCCGGCGAAGCCGACGTCGCCCGCCCGCGCGGACGCGCCGCCCAGCAACAGCAGGCAGGCCAGCAGGCGTATCGAGAGACGGTGGCCGAACATCGCATTCTCCGGCAGCAAGGGGGAGCCCCTGTCCCAAGGGGGAGGAGGAACAGGAGCTCCCGGGAACCCGGCCATTGGCGGACGGCCGGGGTGTTGCGCTTACTCGCCGCTGCCACCACCGCCGCCGGTGCTGGGCTGGGCGACTGCCAGGGCCAGGCTGTTGGCCTGCAGGTTGCCGGTGCCCGCGGCCACGTTCACGCCGATGTTGCCCGAGGCGCCGGAGAAGGCGCTGCCCGACAAGGCCGAGGTGTTGGTCGCGTTGACGTTCACCCAGCGCGTGGTGCTGACCGTGCCGCTGAGGCTGGCATACAGGTCGGCCACGCCCAGCTCGACGAACTGGCTGGTGCCACTCTCACGCGTATCGAAGCCCAGGCCACCCACCCCCGGCCGGTTGGGGTTCATCGTGGCGTTCTGGATCTGGTTGTCCAGATCGATATGGCCGGTGCTGTTGCCACCCGGGTGCGGCAGCTCGCCACTCCAGGTATCCAGATAGTAGTTGGCCATCTGGTAGGCGTTGCCGGTACCGCGGTAGGTGCCGGCGCCATAGGCCAGGGTCAGGCCGCTGACGCCGCCACGCATGCCGACCTGCACGGTATCGGTGTAGGACTGCACGAAGCCGGCGTTGCTGACCGTGTTGCCGGTGGAGACCTGGTTGGAGCTGATGCTCGACTGCGCCACCGCGGTGGTCGCGACCGACGCCGCCAGCGCGTTCTTCTGCTCGTTGTTGTTGCCCGAAGCAATGTTGACGCCGATGTTGCCTGACGCACCGCCGAAGGCATTGCCACCGAGACCTGCGGCATTGGTGACGCCGGAGTTCATGGTCGCGTTGCCGAAGCCGGCCTGGTTGACGAACACCTCGGCATCGGCCATGCCGAAGCTGAAGGACGCGTCGGCGGCGGACAATGACGCGGCGTTGTCCTGGGCGTTGTTGTCGCCTGATACCACGTTGAAGCCGAGGTTGCCGGAGGCACCTGCGCCCACGCTGTCACCGATGGAGGCACTGTTGGTGACCAGGCTGTTGCTGGTGGCGTTGTTGCTGATCGACTGGCGGTTGTCGATCACGGCGATGGCCGCCGAGTCGAGGTCGATGTCGCCGGTGATGTTCGGGTCGCCGGAGAAATTGATGTCAGTGCTCAGTCGCAGGTCCTTCTCCAGGTTCACGTCGACGCCGTGGTTGTTCTTCTCCTTGCGTTCGTCGGCCTGGATGGTGCTGTGCTTCTGCACATTGACGTTGACGGTGCGGTTGCGCACGTCGTTGTCGGTGTGGTTGTGCGTCTCGTTGCGGGTTTCGCTGACGGTGTGGGTGTGGTTGATGTTCGCGTTGGCGTTCTGGTTGTCCCAGCCATTGGCCGCAGCGGCGGTCGAGGCAGTGGCAATCGCCATGGCGAGCATGGTCCGTTTGACGGTCGCTTTCATGGTGCCCTCTCTCTCATCAGGTGGTGCATCGGTTGGGTGGTTGTCACGGGCGGTCCTGCACGACCAGGCCCAGTACATTGGCCGTGTCATTGCCGCTGCCCGCGATCTGATTGAGTTGCAGGACCCCGTCGAATCCCCGCAGCGCGGTGCTGGTGACACCGGCGCTGCGGGTGCCCGTCGCGACGCCGCGACCGGCGTCGTCCCGCCCCCCTGCCAACGCGGAACCCTCGGCGGCCAAGGCCGTATCGTCGGTTTCGCGTATGCCCTGTCGGGCCAGCGTCGCGCTGACGACGTTGAGCGTCGTGTTGGCGATGCCGCTGGCCTGGTTGATGGATGCGATGCCGCTGGCACCGGCCAGCGCCTTGCCATCGATGACGGCAGTGGCGTGCATCGGTGCACGCAGCACGCGGTTGCCACCGCGCAGTTGTCGGTTGGCGATCGAGACGTCGGCATGTTCGCCCGTGGCGATGCCGCGCAGGTTGGCCTGCAGATTGAGGTCGCCGGCCGCCTGGTTGACCGCGATGGCGCCGTTCGCGCCGGCCAGTGCATGGCCGTCGATGCGGGCAACGTCGAGGTAGGCGAGCATGCCGCTGTAGTCATCGGCCTGCGCGATCAACGGCATGGCAGGCAGGATCAGCAGCAGCCAGTGCGCCCGCCTCACTTGCCACCTGCCGGGGCCATGCCCTGCAGCGGGAACTGGCCGAGCGCGCCGCGCACGGTCTCGCCAATGCCGCGGGTACTGTTGCCGACCGCGCCGAGCGGCCCGCTCATGGCGCCACCGAGACTGCTGCCGACCATGCCGTCACCGTTGCGGCCGAGCGTACCGCCCAATGCCTGCTGCGTCACACGTTCGACCGTGGTGCCTGCGGGTGCGGTGGCTGTGGCTGCCTGACCTGCCCCCATGCCTGCGTAGTCCTCATCGCTCAGCTCGTCCATCCCGTTTGCCGGGGCACCCGCACCGAGGGCCGCCGCGATCTCGCGCTGGGGTTTCGGGTCGGCGATCAGCGCCATGCCGGGCGGCGCCATGCGATAGGCCGGGCGTGCGGACACATCACGCAACAGGACGATTTCGCCCGGTTGAGCCTTCACGCCCTGGCGTGCACCGGAGGCAGAGGCGCTCGCGCCAACCGACAGCAGGGCCACGGCCAGCGTTGCCAGCAGGCCGCGAATGGGGGTGATGCCGTCCATGCCGATCTCCCGTGGTGGGTGCGGCGGAAGCACGCATCAACCGTGCCAACCCTGCAAGGCTTGGCTGCCCTGGCGCCAGGCGCTGGCGGGAGTCGGGTGCTGCTGCCGCGCTGTTACAGCACCATCGGAAAAATGTTGGGATCGCGCTGTACCTAGCGCCGCAGGGCAAGGCGGGCGCCCGACTGTCACACTGGCGTTACAGGTGCCGTCGCGGACTGCAACGATGCCGCTTCAGCCGGTGCTTTCTTGACGCGGCGCTCATTGCGCCGCCGTTTAGCGCAGCGCTAGGATCCGCCCATCAAAGGCCGCTGCGGTGGCCGTAAAGGGTCCCGGCGGAGGGCGGCACGCCGGTGATTGCCTGACAGTCCGCCGACGGTGTCCGGATGCTGGGGGAAGTATGGCGGCGGTCCCGGAGGCTTCTACATCACGTTGCGTGCTCTGGTTCGGCGAGCCGCTGGCGAACGAGCGCAGCGCAATGGCGGCCGCAGGCTGGTACGTGCGCCGCATCCATCCCGACCCGGCGATGGCGATCGGGCTGCGCGGGCGTGACCGGCTGCTCGCTGTGCTGGATCTTCGCCATCTGGATACGCCCGCGCTGCAGTTGCTGGCGCCATGGATCGAACAGCACGTGCATCTGCCCTGGCTTGCGGTGCTGCCACCCGGCGCAGGGCCCACGCCTGCAGCGTGGCTGCCCTTGCTGCAGCGTTGCATCTCGCGGTTCACGCTGCCTTTCGGCCTGCAGGACCTGGTGGCTGCGATGCGCCAACAGTTCGACGCGGATGATCCTTCTGCCAGCGAGGTATGCGGCGGCCAGGGGCCACGCGCACTGATCGGCGAGAGTCCTGCGTTGCATGCGGTGCGCACCGTGTTGCACAAGTTCGCGCCGGTCGAACTGCCGGTGCTGGTCACCGGCGAAACCGGTACCGGCAAGGAGCTGGCGGCTCACGCGCTGCATGCGTTGTCCGGCCGTGCGGGCAAGCCGTTCATCGCGGTCAACTGCGGTGCCATTCCGGCCAACCTGGTGCAGTCGGAGCTGTTTGGCCACGAGCGCGGCTCGTTCACCGGCGCCGACAAGCGCCAGATAGGCGTATTCGAAGCCGCACACGGCGGCACCGTGTTCCTCGACGAGGTGGGCGACCTGCCGGCGGAGGCGCAGACCAGCCTGCTGCGCGTGCTGCAGGAAGGCACCTTCGAGCGCGTCGGCAGCAGCCAGCCGCTGCGGGCCGACGTGCGTGTACTCGCGGCCACCCACGTCGAACTGGAGCACGCGGTGGCGCAGGGGCGGTTCCGCAGCGATCTCTACTATCGGCTCAATGTGCTGCGCCTGCTGATGCCGCCCTTGCGCGAGCGTGGCGCCGATGTGCAGCTGCTGGCCGAGCACTTCCTGCGCTGCTTCCGCCTGCGCCACAGCGTGCGTGCACGTGGCTTTGCGCCCGCTGCGCTGCATGCGATGCGGCGCTTCGGTTGGCCCGGCAACGTGCGTGAACTGCTCAACCGGGTGCAGCGGGCGGCGATCATGGCCGAAGGCGAGCTGATCAGCGAGCGCGACCTTGAACTGGGTGGGGCCGAGCATGCGCCGCCGGGCGCGATGCTGCAGGATGCCCGCGGCCAGGCCGAGCGCGATGTGCTGCTGCAGACCCTGCGCCAGACCGGCTACAACGTCTCCGAGTGCGCACGGCAGATGCAGATCTCGCGGGTGACCGTGTATCGGCTGTGCCGCAAGCATCGTCTGGAACTGCCGGCGCAGCGTTGAGTGCGGATCATGGTTCGCCCGAACGGTAGCGGATGCGGTACAGGTCCAACCCCGCACCGTCTGCGCGCCGCGCCGAATAGGTCAAAGTGTCAGGTTGCGAGCCATCCAGCATCGCACCGTAGCTGTCGCCGGAGGCTTCGTTCACCGGGGAGGGCAATGCATGGCCCGCGTCATAACGGCCTCCACGCTCGTAGGCCATGAACTGGCGGACCGGTGCAGTGGCGAAGTCCAGGGCGCGGGCAAACACCACCGTTTGGCCGTCGCCCAGGAACGTGGCATCGAACTCCTGTGCGGCGGTATTGATGCCACCCGCCAGCGGCCGCGCCGGCTGCGCCACGCCGCCGATCATCGTGGCGCTATAGAGGTCATGGCCGCCGGCACCGCCCGCGCGATCGCTGGAGAACAACAACGTACGACCGTCCGGCGAGAGCATCGGCGCGAACTCGTCGGCCGCGCTGTTCACCGCGGGGCCCAGATTCTCCGGTTCGCCGAATCGACCGTCACGTCCAATGCTGACCCGGTACAGATCGTCGCCGCCCTGGCCGCCTGCTCGATCCGAACAGAAATACACCGTGCGGCCATCGGCAGAAAAGGCGGGATCGAAGTCTCGTCCCGGCGTGTTGAACGAGACCGGCGTCGCCGGCCGCCAGCCCTGCCCATCGTGGCGGGAGACCCAGATGTCATACCCGCCCGGACCGCCGGGACGGTTGCGGCTGAACCACAGCGCGGTGTTTCCGTCCGGGCTCAGGGTCAGTCGAATCTCGTCGTACTGCGTGGATGCAACGCCCGGCGCAAAGCGTTCAGCGGAGCCGACGATCTGCAGCACGCTTGAGGGAGTCGCGGGGGGCGACGCAGCAACCAGCAGCATCACGGCCAGCCGCGCTTTCATGCCTGCCGCTCGAAGTCGCTGACCCAGTTGGTTTCCCAACTGCGTCCCCCATCGGTCGAAGCCGCCTGTTCCCAGCGCGCCGAGCGCGGGGTAATGCGTGACCAGATCACCCGCGTCTGGATCGCCCGTCCGTCGTGCTGGTCTTCGCCGAAGAAGCGGCCGACACCGGCCTCGAAACCACCGCGCAGCGGCGCGCCGATCCGGGCAGGCTCCCGGCCGTCCAGCCACCAGCTCAGCCAGTGCCGCTCAGCGGCGTTCCAGGCGCGGATACCCATGCCGCGCAGCGGTGCTCCCGGCACGTCCATCAGGTTGTCGCCTACGTTGCCGAATCCTCCGAGTACCGCCCAGTTGTGCAGGGTGCCGTTGAACGCGTCCCACGCATCACTGCCTGCCAGCCGAGCGCGCAGGCGACGATGGCGCACGTTCCAATGGCCCACCAGGAAATCAAAATCGCGCGGTGCATCCGGCAGCTTCGGAAGCGGAGAGGGGACCGCCGCAGTGCGGCGGAACCAGTTGCGCCAGTTCACTTCCCAGTGCGCGCCGGCATCGTCGGAGAACGCCTGCTCCCACCACGGCTCCTCGCCATGGATGTCATGCCAGCGGAACCAGACGTCGATGGGGCGTCCCTTGAAGTGATCACGACCACGGAAGCTGCCGCCATCGCCTTCGAAGACACCGCGCACGGGCGCTTCGATGTGGGCAGGGTTGCGCCCATCGATCCACCAGATCGACCACGTGGAAGACACTGGATCAAAAGCACGCACGCCGAGGCCTCTGTACGGGCCCGAAGGCAGCGCCATGACGTTGTCATCGATGGTGCCGAGCCCGCCCAGGGTGAGCCAGACCGCGCTGGCGCCGGTGAAGGCTTCCCAGCGGGTGTCGCCCACCAGGCGCTCCTTCAGGCGTTGGTGCCGGACCTGCCAGTTGCCCTGCAACCATTTCCAGTCTTCGCTGTGGCTGGACAGGGGCCGCCCCGAGGGTAGGGCGCTTGAGGCTGCCACTGCGGCCAAGGTGGCCAGGAACTGCCGTCGATCCATGTGCGTGACCCCTTGCCGGAAGTGCCTCCATCGTTGCGGGTGCGAGGGGGATTGACCACGCAGATATCCGGGCTCAGGCTAAGCCACACTTATGGTGACCCAACGCCAGCTTCCATCGCTTGCCGCCATCCGCGCCTTCGAAGCGGCGGCGCGGCTGGGCAGTTTTGCCCGTGCCGCCGAGGAGCTCGACACCAGCGCGGCATCGGTGAGTTACCACGTGCGCCGGCTGGAGGCCCAGACCGGCACCTGCCTGTTCCTGCGCCACGCACAGCATGTGGAGCTGACGGAAGCGGGTGCCAGCGTCGCGCAGGAGGCCACCCGGGCATTCGATGCACTGCGCGCCAGCTTCATGCGCGCCGCAGACATGGATGCGGCGCGACTGCGCCTGTCCGTGCTACCCACGCTGGGCACCAGTTGGCTGACACCGCGGCTGGGCAGTTTCCGCAGCCGCCATCGGAGCATCGTGCTGGAACTGGACCTGTCGGCAGAGCCGCAGGACCTGGCCGCCGGGCATTTTGATGCTGCCATCCGCAATGGGCATGGCGAGTGGCCCGGGCTGCAGGCCACGCCCCTGTTCCCCAGCATTTTCACCCCGTTGTGCGCGCCAGCGCTGCTGCCGGCGGCAGACGGGCTCGGGCGCCGGGCCTTGGAGGTTCCGCTGCTCGGCAGGCCCGACTGGTGGGCACTGTGGTTTTCCGCACATGGCGCGGTTCCGCCGCCGGCCGAGGAGAGCCTGGTCAGCCCCTTTGCGGTAGAGCATCTGGACGTCGGCGCGGCCATTGCCGGGCAGGGCATCGCCATTGCTTCGCCAATCCTGTTCCAGGCCGAACTGGACAGCGGGCGCCTGGTGCAGGCACATCCCGGTGTGGCCAGCGACGGGCGTGGTTTCTGGTTCGTGGCACCGACGGCGCGCAGCCGGAGCGCCAAGGTCATTGCATTCGGTGACTGGCTGGGCGAGCAGGCCGCGCAGGCCAGGCATGCGGCGCGACATCATCTGGGGCGCACGGTGGCGGCATGAACCAGAGCCCTGAACTGCTGCGACGCCTGCTGCGTGCCAAGGACCGGATGGACCATGCCAGTCACGAGGACTGGCCGGTGGCCCGCCTGGCCGAAGTGAGTGCCGTATCGCCCGCGCATTTCGCGCGTTCGTTCAAGCAGGCATTCGGGCTGCCGCCGCACCGCTACCTGTTGAGCCGCCGCATCGAACGGGCCGTGGCGATGTTGCGTGACACCGATCTGCCGGTCACCGAGATCGCCGCGCAGACCGGCTGGAGCAGCCTGGGCACCTTCGGCCGCATCTTCCGTGACATCACCGGCGACAGCCCGGGCAACGTGCGCGAGCGTGAGCGGGCCGGCCAGGCGACGCCGGCCTGCGTGCCGGAGTGCCACGCACGTGCCGCGCAGCGACCGGACCTGAACATGGCAGTTTTGGAGAAGCGCCGACGCGCGGCGGTTGCTAACGTGGATCCCACGTGAGGGAGGTTCCATGACAAACACTGTGAACACGGTCGGCCTCTATGTGCGCGACCAGGATGAAGCGCTCGCGTTCTACGTCGGCATGCTCGGTTTCGAAGTGCACACCGATGTGCGCAATGGCAGCTACCGTTGGCTGACGGTACGCAGCCCCGACCAGGACGGATTCCAGCTGGGGCTGTTCGTTCCGGGCCCGCCCACACACGACGCGGCCACCGCGCAGGCACTGCAGCAGCTGGTGGCGAAAGGCGCAATGCCGCCGCTGGTGCTGGCCGTCGATGACTGTCGGGCGCGCTATACGCAATGGCTGGCACGGGGCGTCGAGTTCACCCAGGAGCCGGTCGAACGCTATGGCGCCATCGATGCCGGATTCCGTGACCCGTCCGGCAATGGCTGGAAGATGATCGAAGCCCGCTCCGAAGCGAGGCGCCGTCAATGAGCCGGGGTGGCTGGGCGCGGCCCGTGCATCGCTGGACCTCGATCGTCTTTACCCTGGCGGTGATCGCCAATTTCGCCGCTCGCGGGCTGGGGCAGGGCGAGCCGGCAGCGTGGATCACCTATTCGCCGCTGCCGCCATTGTTCCTGCAGCTGTTCACTGGCCTGTACCTGTTCGTGCTGCATTACACCGGGAAACGCCGCAGCGCCACGCTGGGCGCTGCAGGCTGAGGCCGCCTCAGGCGGCAGCGTCGGCGGCGTAGGCCGCCAGCAATGCCGGCAGCTGGTCCATGCGCTGGAAGATCACCTTCGCACCCGCAGCGCGCAGGGCCTCCGGCGTGCTGTGGTGCGGGCCGCCCTCGCTGAAGCCAAACACGGTTGCACCCGCCGCGACGCCGGCGGTCGCGCCGGTCACGGTGTCTTCAATGACCGCGCAGCGCTTCGGATCCACACCCAGCGCGGCAGCGGCCGCCAGGTAGACGTCCGGGTGCGGCTTGGTGTTCGGCATGTCCTGGCCGCTGTAGACGTGGTCGCAGAAGGCATCGAGGATGCCGACCTTGCCCAGCTGCAGCTTCACCTTGATCAGGTCGGCACCGGACGCGCAGGCAATGCGGCCACCGGTCGCTGCGGCGATCGCACGCACGGCCTCGGGCGCCCCCCGGATCGGCTCCAGATCCCGTTCCAGCGCCCGGTTGCGCTGCTGGCGGAACTCCTCCAGCCATTCCTCGGTGAACGGCTTGCCGGTGCGCTCTGCGATCAGCCCGGCCAGATGGGCCACGGATTGGCCCAGGAAGACCTCGCCGGCCTGCGCAGGCGTCAGCGGCCAGCCGCGTGCGGTCAGCATCTCCGAGAGCACGCGGGCCACCAGCGGCTCGGAATCGACCAGTACGCCGTCGCAGTCGAACAGCACGGCATCGAAGGGGAAACGGGGCATCTACAACTCCAGGGCGCAATGCGGTGGTGCAATTGCCCGTCATTTTCCCACAGCCATCCTTGCCTGGCACCCGGACCGGGTGCCACGCATTCCCGGCAGGCCGATCAGCCCAGATCACAGCCCGCCGGCTGCGGCCAGGTGCTGGCAGGCAGCATGTTCTTCAGCGAGGTCGGTGCGTTGATCGCCACATAGCTGGCGCCCAGCAGCTCCTCCAGATCGGCAATCGTCACCAGGTAGTTGTCGAGGCTGCCCAGGTTGGCCTCGTTGGGAATGATCCAGCTGATCGCCTTGGCGGTTCCGGTGTTCGGGTCACGGGTGATGATCGTCTTCCAGAAGAACTCCGGGGTCGGGATGCCATGGCTGGCCAGGAAGTAATCGTTGGCGGCGTCGCCGTAGACCACGCCACCGTAGACGTCCACTGGTGCGATGTCGCGGTAGCACTCGGCCACGTTCTCGGCCTTCACCCAGATGCCCTGGTTGAAGCTGGACACCTGCGGCACGATGTTGGTCATGTAGTTGGCGCGGCGGATGTAGGTCGCGTCGTAGTCCATGTGGTTGGACGTGACCAGATGGCCACGGTCGTAGCCGGATCTGATGCTGGCGTAGGACGCGGTGCTGGTCTGGCCCAGGCAACCGGCCGGCAGGTCCGGGTCCTTGTAGAAGCTGGACGGCCGTGCGGCCGAACCGGTATCGGCGGTAAGCGTGTACTCGTAGCGGGTGGCGCTGTGGATGCTGCAGTCGTAGGTCAGCACGAAGCCGCCCTTGTTGAGGGTGACCACCTGGGCCTGTGCAGCACCGGCAAAAGCACTGAGTACGAAAGCAAAGACAAAGCTTGCAAAGCGCATTTCGATTCTCCAGCAGAAGATTCAGGGCGCAGCCGCCCGTCACGACCTGGCCGGGGCGAGGACATGCGGAGATGCTGCGGAGACGGGTGCTGCGGATTGCGGTGGAACCTGGCCGCGTTGTTGGGCCATCAGCCCTGCGGTGTCATAAGCGTCACAAGCTGGCGCCTTGTGGTCAATGACGAAAGGGCGAAGCTGTGATCATGCGCAAGCACTGGTGATATGTCAGATCACGCGGCGCGTGGATGACACGCGCGCGTGCTAGGCGCCTGGCAGGCCTGCCAGCTGCGCCCCTGGGCCTGCGGCGGCGGGCGCTACAGGAATGTTTCCTGTTCTTCGTCCGGCGCCAGGCATGCGGCCTTGCTTTGCTCGGTCGAGTGCGCAATGGCCGCCTCGTCGAAACCGGCGCGGCTCAACCACAAACGATTCCAGCGGACCAGTGCGTCGCCGTCGCGTGCCAGGCAGGCATAGCGGACGATCGATTCCAGGTTGTCGATGGTCGGGTACTGCTGGGCGATTTCGTCCAGCCCCTGGCGCATCAGCGGCCAATCGGGCTTCGCTGCGCGGAAGTGATCGGGCGAATATTCGGTGGCCGACCAGTACAGCCGTGCGTAGCGCATGGCTCGCTTCTTCTTTGGTGCACTGGCCATCGAGTGCCGCGCGAAGGCTTCCATCTTCTGCGCGCTGCCACCCCAGGCCGGCGTGAAGTACTCCATGGCAATCAGGTGCAGTGGTTCGTAGTCGGGGAAGGCCTTCGCTGCGCGATCAACGAGCGCCAGCATTTCGTCGTCATCCGCGCTTTCGCGCAGCGCGATCAGCACGTTCATTTCGTGCCAGAACGGGTCGCCGCCGGCAACATCCTCATGCGATTGCAGGTAGGCCCGCGAAACCGCGTTGTACTCATGGAACTGTGCCCAGTCTTCGGCGTTGACGGTGTTGGCGTAACCGTTGCCGCGGTAGCTCCAGGCCAGGTTGAGTGGAATCCGTGCGGTGATCAGGTGGGCCGCCGCAGACTTCGGCGCGTGCTGAACCCAGCGCGCCGCCCATGCAGACCAGTCGTTCCAGGCTTGAACCTCCTGCCGCGACGTGCCGATTGCACGCGACATGCAGATGTAGAAACGGCCGAGCCGGGATTGGCCGGCGGCGTTGAGCTCGCCCTTGCGGAAACGCGCGGCCATCGCATCAAGTGCCGCAAAGTCGTCGTTGGCCATCAGCCGCGCAATCTCCGCGCAGTCGTTGGCCGCTTCGGGGGCATCTTCCGCCAACACTGAAGGGGCGAACAGACAGGCGACGCTGGAGAGCGTGCCTGCGACGAGCATCCTGTGCATCGGGGGCGTCCTTGCTTTGATGGGAGACTGCGGAGGGCCCGCAGTGCCTCGAAGCATAGCAAGGCGCGCTTTGCGGCATGTTGCGTCGCAAGGTGCCAGCCACCATTCGCACTGGTACGGTCCGATCCGTTGCACCACCACCGACGGGGAGAGACAACGATGCGCAAGGTTCTGCTGCTGTTGATCCTGCTGACCGGGCTGGCGCCCGCGGCCCTGGCGGCCACGGTCAAGACCACCCATCGCACCATCCCCAGCTGGGATGGCACGCCCCTCGGGGCCTTCGTCATCGAACCCCAGGATGCCGGCAGTGGCCGCTATCCGCTGCTGGTGATGCCCAGCAGCTGGGCAGTGCCCAGCGCGGAGTACGTGGGCGTGGCACAGTCGCTGGCGCAGCGCGGCTATGTGATCATCAGCTACAGCTCGCGCGGCTTCTGGGAGTCCGGCGGCAGCATCGACATCGCCGGACCCGCCACGGTCGAAGATGTCAGTGCCCTGATCGACTGGGCGCTGGCCAACACCCGGGCCGATCCGGCCAGGATCGGTGTCTCTGGCATCTCCTACGGGGCCGGCACCAGCCTGCTGGCGGCGGCACGCGATCCGCGCATCAAGGCCGTTGCCGCGCTGAGCGGCTGGGCCGACCTGCAGGCGTCGCTCTACAGCCATGACACGCCCAGCGCACAGGGCATCACCCTGCTGGTGGCAGCGGGCCTGGCCACTGGCCGCCCCGGGGCGGAGCTGGCCACCATCAACCGCAATGTGCTGGTCGGCAACTACCAGGGGGCGGTGGACTCGCTGCTGCCGGTAGCGGCACAGCGCAGCCCGGCCAGCAGCCTTGATGAGATCAATGCCAACCAACCCGCGGTATTCCTCGCCAACGCCTTCAACGACAGCCTGTTCCCGCCGGGCCAGCTGGTCGACTTCTTTACCCGCCTGAAGGGACCCAAGCAGTTGCAGCTGCGCCATGGCGACCACGCCCTCAACGAAGCCTTCGGTGCGCTCGGCATTCCCAATGAAGTCTATGCCGCGGTGGGCGACTGGTTCGACCACTACCTCAAGGGCGTGGCCAATGGCATCGACCGCCAGCCGGCGGTGCAGTTGAAGTCGCAGAAGGGCAGCTGGAGCCGTTATCCGGACTGGCAGGCCACCTCTACCGGCGCCGTAAGCTACGGGCTGACCGCGCCGACCGGGTTTCTGCTGCCCACCGGAGGGCTGGCCGAGAGCGGTGGCGGCACCGGTTGGACCTACCGGATCGGCAGCGGCCTGCTGACCGCCGCCAACTCCGGCGTGGTGATGGCGTCCGGCGCGCTGCAGATGCTCAACCTGCCGCCCGGCGCCCATGTGCCGTTCGTTGGCCGCAACGCCGCAGGCGTCTGGCAAGGCCCGATCTACTGGAGTGCACGCCGCCTGGATGGCGCACCGGAAGTGCGGTTGACGGTGACGCCCACGCGCGCCAACACCACGCTGTATGCCTACCTGTATGCCGAGGATATGCTGGGCAACGGCCAGCTGATCAGCCACAAGCCGTACACCCTGCGCGGTGCCACGCCCGGCCAGCCGAGAACCATCGATCTTCGCCTGGAAGCCAGCAGCTGGAACCTACCGACCGGCAGCCGGCTGACCCTGGTGGTCGATACCGTGGACCTGCGCTATGCGGGCATCAGCCAGCTGGGCGGTGCGGTGACCTTCAGCTCGCCGGCCAACGCGCCATCGGTGCTGAAGGTGCCGCTGCATTGATTCAAAGCCACACGGCCTTCGCTCGACGCCATGCCGGGCGAAGGCGTTTCCGGGTGGATCAGTTGCTCCGCACCCGCGCTGCGGCGGAGCTTGCGCGACGGATGCGATCCAGGTGCAGGGCAGGGTGGCGCGGCTCACTCCCCCTGCGGCAGCAACACTCGGATCATTTCGTGCTGCCTGGACGGGTTGGCCCGTTGCACGAAGCCTTGGATGATCGAGGCCGCCACCTTGCGCTGGTTGTCCATGTCCAGCAACGGCGCGATGGCCTGCCCGGAATCCTCGGGAACGTCACGGAACGGGCAATCGACCGGGCCAGCCGTGGTGAACGTCAGGATTGCCTTGGCGACGCGCGCCGACGGCGAACGCGGCGCATCGAAGATCACCAGCGTCCGCTCGTAGCTGACGCCTGTGGCGCGTACGGTCGAGTGCAGGGAATCCTCGATGGTCATGTGCGCGCCGAGATCCTCGACAATCACAAGATGGTTGCGGATGATGTCCGACCACACTGTCACGGCCTCCACGGTATCGCGTGCGCATGCCCGAGCGGATGTCATAGCGGCTGTCCATCGGCGGGTAGGCGCGCAGGAACGGATTGGGCGCCAGCATCTTCGAGCCGCGCATGCCGGACTGATCGTCGATCCAGTCCAGTGCGAACTGCACGTCGAAGTCATCGCCCGCATACGCGCCCAGGTTCAGGCGTGCCGCGTTGATCTGCTTGTCGCTGACCGGCTGGCCGTTGAAGGTGTTCTCGCCAAACCCGTCGTGGTTCATGCTGGCCACTGCCACACGGGCGCGCAGGCCACTGTTGGCACCGCCGATCGGGCCGCCGATGGCCGCCTTCGCATCCAGCTGGCTGTAGTTGCCCATGGTGATCTGGGCGAAGCCCTCGGTCTGGGTGGGCAGGCCGCGCGAGATGTACTTGATCGCGCCGCCGATGGTGTTCTTGCCACACAGCTTGCCCTGCGGGCCGCGCAGCACCTCGATGCGCGAGACATCGAACACATCCAGCAGCGCACCCTGCGGACGCGCGATATAGACGTCGTCCAGGTAGATGCCCACACCCGGATCCGCGCCCCAGGTGGGATCGGACTGGCCGATGCCGCGGATGTAGGCGGTAATCGTGCTGCTGGCGCCGCGGGCGGCGTAAATGGTCAGGTTGGGCACCTGCGCATCCAGGTTGCTGATGTCCTGGACATTCATCTTGTCCAGCGCCTCGGAGGTAAACGCAAGGGCTGGGTCAAGGCCAGTTCGGGGGCGGCCATGGTCGAGTCCCGCTGGAGGTGCCAGATGGCACCTCCAGACGCGGCTGACAATGGGCTATCTTGAGCGCCCGTTCCCACGCCGCCTGGATCGCCCACGCATGGAAGCCCGTTCGATGACTGTCCGAAGCAAGGTGTGGCTGAGCGCCTTTGTCCTGTCCACTGCGTTGCTGGCCGCAGGCTGCACGCACAAGGACGTACCGGCGAAGGATCTTGGGACGGATATCGAGCAGGTGGCGCAGACACTGATCGAGCAGCCACTGCTGCACTCCACTTCGATCGCCGTCGTGCACCGTGGCAGGACGTTCATCCGTCATCACGGCGAGATGGTTGCCGGCAAGCCTGGCGCACCGACCGATGCGACGCTCTACGAGATCGGCTCGTTGAGCAAGACCTTGGCTGGCACTCTGATCGCCCATGCGGTCCTGGAGGGCAGGCTGGGGTTGGATGACGATGTTCGCAAGTATCTGCAGGGTGACTATCCCAACCTGCAGTTCAAGGATGAGCCCATCCGCATCCGCCATCTGCTGTCGCATACCAGTGGCCTGCCGAACATGCTGCCGGAGCGCGCGAATACGGTGCTGGAGGACTTCACCGATCAACGCACGCCCGGTGAGCTGAATGCCATCTATGCCAGCTACGGCAAGTCGGACTTCCTGCGGGACCTGCATGCGGTGCAGATCCTCCGGGCGCCGGGAGGCGAGTACGCCTACTCCAGCGCCGGAACGCAGCTGGTCGCGCACATTCTGGAACAGGTCCATCAGCGCGATTACGAGGTGCTGCTGCGTGGCTTCTTCAGTGATTCGGCCGGAATGACGGGCATCAGGATCGGCCTGGACGACACCGAGGCATCACGCCTGGCGATCGGTTACCACAGCGACAACCCGGTGCCGACCACCCCCATGCCGACGTTGCCGTGGGGCGCCTCCGGGAACGTGAAGGCCACCGTTCCGGACATGGTGAAATACCTTGAATTCCAGCTGGCCAACGGTCCGGTGGTAACCGAATCGCATCGTGCACTGGCCAGGTTCGACGACACCTTCAGCATCGGCTACTTCTGGAACATCGTTTCCGGCGATCGCCTGAAGGGCGTGTATTACGCCCACCATGGGGGAGTGCCGCGTTCGCAGTGCTACGTCTACATCATCCCCAAGCACGATCTTGGCATCTTCGTCATCACCAACCAGAGCGGTGACCAGACGGCGCACGCCATGGAAACGGCGATCGATACGCTCGTCGAAAGAATTGCTGCACGGGATGGCAATGGAGGGCTCCGATGATCTGCCGCCTCATCCTGGTGCTTGCCTTGATCCCGTTCGCCGCCGGTGCCGTGGTCATCCGCGACGATGTTGACGATGCCCGATACCACATCGACGCATCGGTGTTCCCCGCACTGGCCGACATGCCGGGTGAGGGTCATGGCGTCCTCATGCTCCGCAATGGGTGCTGACCGCTGCGCATGCAGCACCGAACCATCACCGGCGGCAACGAACGCTATCTCTGGTACCGGTTCGATCCGCCCGCGCGGGGGGCTGCCACTGGAGGGCGTGTTGGGAAACGGCGACAGCGGTGGTCCGCTGCTGATCGAGGATCACGGAACGCCAGAGGTGGTGGGTCTTGGATCGTGGATCACCGCCGTTCCCGAGCATGCGCTAGAGGCGGGCTTCTATGGCCAGGTGGTTTACAACGTCCGCGTGTCCCGCTACCTCGACTGGATCGAAGGCGTCATCGAACGTGACGCGTCACGTTGATCATGCATCCGGGCAGCCTTCCGCGCAGATGTTCGCCCGGTCTCAAGTCATGCGACGGGTGTTCGTATCCTTCCCGCCATGGCCTCTTCGTCCAAATTTCCTGCGTGCATGACCGCCTCCCGGCCATCCGGCTGGGTGCAGAGCGGCGAGCGCTGGGATCTGTGGTGGAACGGCCGTTCGGTGGCCAGTATCGTGCCGCATGCCGCGCTAGGGTTCCGCCTGTACCTGGACGCACGCAAGATGTCACAGGTCAAGGTCGTGTCCGCCACCAGCACCCGTCAGGCCAAGCGCTACGCCGAGCGATGGTGTGCTGTACGGCTCTGCCCGCAGTTGCCTCTGCGCGATGCGGTGGCGCGATTGGTGGATGCCGGTACTCCACCGCCTCCGGCGCTCACGCGGGAACAGCGGCAGCAGGCCCGGCGCCTGGCCGAAGCCGGGGCAGGGGAGATGGGGCGGATCAAGGAAGCGCTGGCACCACGGCCGCGCATGACGGCCGCCAGGCCCGAGGTGCAGGGGCGAGGTGGAGCCTGGTCTGTACCCGGCCAGGTTCCATCCTCCCCGCGCCGAAACGGGAACACATCCCCAGCCAGGGCTACGCTGAAAGCTCCTCACGTACGATCCTCGCCCCCGCGCTGAGTGCGCGCAGCTTGCCCCTGGCCACATCGCGCGCCAGCGGCGCCATGCCACAGTTGGTGCTCGGGTAAAGCTTGTCAGCATCCACGAACTGCAGGGCCTTGCGCAGGGTGTTGGCTACTTCATCGGCGGTCTCCACCGTGCTGGAGGCCACGTCGATGGCACCGACCATCACCTTCTTGCCACGCACCAGCTCGATCAGGTCCATCGGCACGTGCGAGTTCTGGCATTCCAGCGAGATGATGTCGAGGTTGGAGGTCTGCAGCTTGGGGAACGATTCTTCATACTGGCGCCATTCCGATCCCAGCGTCTGCTTCCAGTCGGTGTTGGCCTTGATGCCGTAGCCGTAGCAGATGTGCACGGCGGTCTCGCACTTCAGTCCTTCGATCGCACGCTCCAGCGCGGCCACGCCCCAGTCGTTCACTTCGTCGAAGAACACGTTGAAGGCCGGCTCATCGAACTGGATGATGTCCACGCCAGCCGCCTCCAGCTCCTTCGCCTCCTCGTTGAGGAGCTTCGCGAATTCCCAGGCCAGTTTCTCGCGGCTCCTGTAGTGCGCGTCGTACAGGGTATCGATCATGGTCATCGGGCCGGGCAGCGCCCACTTGATCGGCTGCGTGGTCTGCCGGCGCAGGAACTTCGCATCCTCCACGAACACCGGCTTCGGACGGCTCACTGCGCCGACCACGGTCGGCACGCTGGCATCGTAGCGGTTGCGGATGCGCACGGTTTCGCGCTTCTCGAAATCAACGCCGCTGAGGTGTTCGATGAAGGTGGTGACGAAGTGCTGCCGGGTCTGCTCGCCGTCGCTGACGATATCGATGCCGGCATGCTGTTGTTCCTGCAGGGACAGGCGCAGGGCATCCTGCTTGCCCTCGATCAGGCCTTCGTCCTGCAGCTTCCACGGTGACCAGAGCTTCTCGGGCTCTGCCAGCCAGGAGGGTTTGGGCAGGCTGCCTGCGGTCGAGGTGGGGAGCAGCGTCTTCGTCGGCATCGTGTGGTGTGTCCTGGGGGCGGATGGAGAATCGATGGATCAGCGGGCGGCCCACTGCTCAAGCACGGCGCGATAGGGCTTGATGAAGTGCTCTTCGGTGAACCGGCCCTGCTTGATGGCCAACTGGCTGCGCTCTTCGCGGTCGTAGACGATTCGGGTGGAGGAGTAATCCTGGTGCTTCAGGCTGGGCTGGTAGACCTTGCCGGCCACGGAATTGGCGTTGTAGATCTCAGGGCGGTAGATCTTCTGGAAGGCCTCCATCGTGCTGATGGTGCCGATCAGTTCCAGGTTCGAGTAGTCTCCCAGCAGGTCGCCCTGGAAGTAGAAGGCAAGCGGCGCGACGCTGCCCGGTGGCATGAAGTAGCGCACCTGCAGGCCCATCTTGTCGAAATACTGGTCAGTGGGGGAGGACTCGCCCTGGCGGTATTCCACGCCCAGGATCGGATGGTGGTTCTCGGTGCGGTGGTAAGTCCTGCTGCTGGAAACACTGATGCAGATCACCGGCCCCTTGCTGAAGTTGGCGCGGTAGGCGTCCGAGCGCAGGAAGTGCTGGAACAGCTTGCCGTGCAGGTCGCCAAAGCCCTCCGGAAGGCGGAAGGTGTCCTTGCCTTCGTTGCTGGCCGGCAGCACGACGCTGAAGTCGTAGTCACGGACATAGGACGAGAAGTTGTTGCCGACGATGCCTTCGGTGCGCGCGCCGGTGTGCGTGTCAACGATGGTCGGGCGCAACACTTCGATCAACGGGAAAGGATCGCTGCCGTCGGCGCCGTCGATATGCATCTCCACCGAGATGATGTCCAGCTCGACCGCGTAGCGATCGGCGCTTGGGTTGTCCCAATGCGCCAGATCATTGAAGCGGTTGTTGATCATGCGGATGGTGTTGCGCAGGTTTTCCTTCCGGGACGCGCCGCGCGCCAGGTTGGCGAAGTTGGTGGTGATGCGCGTGCCTTCGGCCGGCTGGTAATCCTCGTTGAAGGGGATGCGCGTGATGCTGAAGGTGAAAGCGTCGGTCGTCATGGGCGGCGTTCCGTGTTGCGGGGTGGCACCCGGATGCGGGCGAGGGCATCCGGCATTCAAAGAGCTGCGGCGGTCTCAAGGGCGGTGGCACGATGGCGGGGCAGCGCCAGCAGCGGCATGGCCCGCCGTACCGCCAGTCGCGCCCGCTCGATCAGGGCGTCGCTGTGCACGCGGCCGTCGGCGAAATCGCGATCGGTGGCGTAGATACCCAGTGGCAGGGTGCGCGCCTGGAAGAAGCTGAAGAGCGGGCGCAGCTGGTGATCGATCACCAGTGCATGGCGGTCACTGCCGCCGGTCGCGGCCAGCAGGATGGGGGTATCGACCAGCGCGTCCTGGTCGATGAAGTCGAAGAAGTGCTTGAACAGCCCTGTGTTGGAGCCGCGATAGACCGGCGTGCTCACCACGAGGACATCGGCCCGTTCGACGGCCACCAGCTGGCGCTCGACAACCTCCGGGAGCTGCGAACGCCAAAGCGCACCGGCCAGCTGCGGCGCCAGCTCGCCGAGTTCGATCAGCTGTTGTTCGCTGCGCATGTTCTCGCCGATCAGGCCCAGCAGATGCTGGGCCAGCGTGGCGGCCCTGGAAGGGCGTTGCAATCCGCCGGAGACGGCGACGATTCGAAGGGGGCGGGCAGGTGAAAGCATGACCCGATCCTAGTCAGTGCCTTCCATGACGTAAAATGGTATTACTTCACCAATCCATGAGCGAGATTCATCATCATGCTGGAGCGGATCCACCTCAGCATCGTGCAGCAGGTCGAGCTGCAGGGCTCGCTCACCGCTGCTGCCGGCGTGCTCAACCTGACCCAGTCGGCGCTCAGCCACAGCATGAAGAAGCTGGAGCAGCAGCTGGGTACCGATGTCTGGCTGCGCGAAGGCCGAAGCCTGCGGCTGACCCAGGCCGGGCAATATCTGCTGGCAGTCGCCAACCGGGTGCTGCCACAGCTGGACCTGGCCGAGGAGCGGCTGGGCCAGTTCGCACAGGGCGAGCGTGGCGCGCTGCGCATCGGCATGGAATGCCATCCCTGCTACCAGTGGCTGCTGAAGATCGTCTCGCCGTATCTGGCCGCGTGGCCGGATGTGGACGTGGACGTCAAGCAGAAGTTCCAGTTCGGCGGCATCGGCGCGCTGTTCGGCTACGAGATCGACCTGCTGGTCACCCCCGACCCGCTGCTGAAGCCAGGCCTGAAGTTCATCCCGGTGTTCGACTACGAGCAGGTGCTGGTGGTGGCCAGCAATCACGCCCTGGCCAAGGTCGACCACGTAAAGCCGCGCCAGCTCGGCCAGGAAGTGCTGATCAGCTACCCGGTGCCGTTCGAGCGCCTGGACATCTACAACCAGTTCCTGCTGCCGGCCGGCGTCACGCCGCGGCGCCACAAGGCCATCGAAACCACCGACATCATGATGCAGATGGTGGCCAGCGGCCGCGGCGTGGCCGCCATGCCGCGCTGGCTGGTTGAGGAGTACGCCGCGCGCATGGACGTGGTGCCGGTGCGCCTGGGCGCCAAGGGCATTCCCAAGCAGATCTATCTGGGTGCGCGCGAGGCCGATACCGGCATCGACTACCTGCAGGCCTTCATCGAACTGGCCCGTAACAGCTCGCCGCTTGCCGGCAATGTGGGCGGAGCGCGTTGATGCCGGCAGGCCTGTCACTGCGGGCGGACGCCTTCATCAACGCCTTTTCACTGGAAGTCAGTGCGAAGGCCATGCCCGCGCTGTGCGCCGAGGCGGATCGGATCCCGTGCGGTACCGTCATCTCAATTCCCTGGCTGGCCAGCGAGGATGACGACGCCCGACTGGCCGCCGCGCGCACGGTGCGCGCGCTCGGATTCGAGCCGATGCCGCATCTGTCTGCGCGGCGCGTCGGGTCACGCGCAGCGCTTGAACGCTTTCTGCAGCGTGCCGCCAGCGAAGCCAGGGTCGCGCGTTGCCTGCTGATCGCGGGCGACCTGGCCACGCCTGTCGGACCGTTTGCCGACAGTGCTTCGATCATCCAGACCGGTGTTCTGGAGCAATCCGGCATCAAGGTCGTTGCTATCGGCGGGCACCCGGAAGGGCATCCTGTAATGAGCAGTGACGAACGCTGGCAGGCGCTGGAGGGAAAATGCCAGGCCATCGAAGCACGTGGCATGGCCCCCTTGGTCGTCACCCAGTTCGCCTTCGATGCCGATACCGTGCTGGCCTGGCTGGATGCACTGCGCGCGCGTGGCATCACGGCTCCGGTGCTGGTCGGGGTTCCGGGGCCGGCAAGCATCCCCCGGCTGATGCGCTACGCCGCGATGTGCGGCGTGGGCGCCAGTGCATCGATGTTGGCCCGGTATGGCATCTCGATCGGCCGGCTGCTGGGAACGGCGGGGCCGGAGGTGTTCGTTGACCGCCTGGTGAAGGGGCTGACCAGCGCCCATGGCCCGGTCAGCCCGCACTTCTTCCCGTTCGGCGGTGTTGCGCCGTCGCTGGAGTGGATGGCGCAGTACCGGCGGCGCATTTCCGGCACCGGTGGTTGAATCGCCTCAGCCCGGCAGGTCGCACTTCATCCTGCCGTCCACGTAGTACGGCTTGGGTACGTTCGGGTTCGGGCTGGTCTTCTCGAAGACCACCTCGAACGAGGCAGCATCGGGCGAGCCCTTGCGCTCGGTACACGCGTCCTGCAGTTTCTTCTTGACCGCAGTGATACCGGCATCGCGGTTGGCGCCCTCGGCGCTGTTGGTCAGATTCACGGTCTCGGCCGAGGCCAGCGGGCTCAGCGCGAGCAGGCCGCCGGCCAGCATCAGTGCGTGCAGCTTGGTCATGGTTTTTACCTCGCAGGTCTCCAATGAGGCCCCAGCATAGGGCCGGGCCGTTAACGGCATGTGCCCGGCCGGGTGAGGGCAGGGCGGGCGCGCCTCGGCGTAACCCGCGATGGCTGACAGCTGTCACTGGCTGCAACCCGGGCGGAAGCGAATAGTGAGCGCCAAGGCGAGGGAACCTCGCCACCACTCACCAAGGGGACCGCTCATGAGCATGCTTCAGCACCTCGCCTCGCAGACGCCGATCTGGGTCTGGCTGCTCCTGGCCTTCCTGGTCACCCGTGGCATCGCCGCCATGAAGCCGGCCGAGACCTCGCTGCAGAAGCTGGCGATCGTACCCGCCTTGTTCGCCGTCTGGGGTGCGTGGTCGGTCAGTCATCGCTTCGGCGCGTCGCTGAGCGCCTGGAGCGAATGGCTGGCCGGCATCGCCACGGGCGCCGCGCTTGCCTGGCTGCTGCTGAATCGGTTGAAGCTGACGCTGGACCGCAGTACCGGCAAGCTCTGGCGCAACGCGGATTTCAGCCTGCTGCCGCTGCTGTTGATCACTTTCCTGGTGAAGTACGGGTTCGAAGTCGCATTTGCGGTGTCGCCGTCGCTGTCCGCCAATGCTGGTTTCAATGCCGCCTACCTGCTGCTGGCAGGCGGATTCACCGGCATCTTCGTCGGCAAGTACGGCCGATACCTGGCCTCGCTGCGGATGGATGCGGCAGGCAAGGGGCTGGAAACCGCAGGCTGATTGAACTGGTAGTGCCGGCCGCTGGCCGGCTTCCCCATGCAGGGTTGTGCGGGGCTGACGCAGGCGTCACGATGCCCACCACTGGCCACCACCGGAAACGCTGACGTCATGAAGACCACATCCTGGTTCTGGATCAACGTGGCCAGTCACTTCAGCATTGTCGCCGCCCTGGCCTGGCTGCCCGCACGGTGGACGGGCCAGCTTGTAGAGGGTTTGGCCGGCACTCAGCCGGCTATTGGCGATGCCCAGCATGTGGCCCTCATTGGTTCCATTTTTGGTTTCTGCGTGACCGCACTGATCTTCATGGGGGCGCTGACAGTCACCGGCGAACTCCTGGGTTTCTCCAGGCCCTATGCGCGACGGTCGGAGGCCCAGAACGAAGCGCAGGTCGTGCACCGGAAGGTACTGCTGACTGCATTCGCCACGCTCTCATGGGTGGCCGTGGGATCGCTTGCAGGTATTGCGTCGATCTTCGCGGCCTCGTCATGAAGGGCGGCCCTGTCAGCGCCCGGTGTGCCGGAACGGATGGGTGCGTGAACTGCGGGGCTGCTCACTGCTCACGCCTCCCCGCGCCACTGGCTCATCAGCATCTGCAGGAATCGCTCCGCCGTGGGCGAGAGCAGGGCGCCGCGGCGGCGGACGATGCCGATCGTGCGTGACACCACCGGGTTGCCGATCGCGCGTGTCACCAGGGTGGGGTGATCCCCGTCCGGCGTGGCCATCTTTGGCAGCACCGACACGCCGATGCCCGCCTCGACCATGCCCAGTGACGTCGACAGGTGGGTCACTTCATAGTGCCAGCTCAACTTGAGGTTCTCGCGCGCCAGCGCGCCGTCCAGCAGCGTGCGGTTGCCGCTGGTGCGATGCACGGTGATCAGCTGGTGCTCGGCCAGATCAGCCCATTCCACCTTGCGCTTGCGGGCCAGCGGATGATCGCGTCGGCAGGCGAGGACG
This sequence comes from Stenotrophomonas sp. DDT-1, assembly GCF_001580555.1. Taxonomy (NCBI): domain Bacteria; kingdom Pseudomonadati; phylum Pseudomonadota; class Gammaproteobacteria; order Lysobacterales; family Lysobacteraceae; genus Stenotrophomonas; species Stenotrophomonas sp. DDT-1. The sequence continues at coordinate 143,254 of NZ_LEKR01000004.1, read as the reverse complement.
AAGGGGTCCTCAGCCAGTACGTCGAAGTCGAGATTCGGATCGTTGGCGCCCATGAAGTTGATGCCGAACTCGACTTCGCCACGTTCCACTGCCTGCAGACCCTCCGTCGCCGGGATATCCAGGATGCGGAAGCGCACGTTCGGGTGCGCTTCGTGGAAACGCGCCATCACGCTGGGCAGGAAGTAGAACGCCGCCGTCGGCAGGCAGGCGATGGTCACTGTCGCGCCGCGGGTGTCTTCGCGGCCGCGCAGCGAGAACAGTGATCCATCGAATTCCTCCAGCATGCGGCGCACCAGCGGCAGCAGGTTCTCGCCGACAGCGGTAGTGCTGACGCTGCGCGTGGTGCGCTCCAGCAGCGGCGACCCCACCGCCTGCTCCAGTTTCTGGATGCGGCGGCTGAGTGCTGGCTGGGAGACGTGCAGGATTTCCGCGGCGCGATGGAAGCTGCGGGTCTCCGAGACCAGCAGGAAGGCGCGTAGATCCAGGATTTCGCAATTGATGCTCATAGGGTATCAATCATCCAAAAATCAGCAATTCACAGATCAATTGGGGCCATGCCAGTATCGAATCACAGAGGGGTCATTCATCCCCTATACGCATCAATCTAGCACACGTATGTCCAACGATCTGCTCAGCATTCCCTGCGTCCTCATGCGCGGCGGCACCTCCAAAGGCCCGTTCTTCCTGGCCAGCGACCTTCCGATGGACACCGCCGAACGCGATCGCCTGCTGCTGGAAGTGATGGGCTCGGGCCATCCGTTGCAGATCGACGGCATCGGCGGTGGCAACGCGCTGACCAGCAAGGTGGCGATCATCGACCGCTCCAGCCGTCCGGACGCCGATGTCGACTACCTGTTCGCCCAGGTACGGGTAGAGCAGCAGGTGGTGGATACCTCGCCGAACTGCGGCAACATGCTGGCGGCCGTAGGCCCGTATGCCATCGAGCGTGGGCTGGTGCAGGCGCAGGATCCGCAGACCGAGGTGCGCATCCACAACGTCAACACCGGCAAGCTGATCATCGCCACGGTGGAAACGCCCGGCGGCAACGTGGTGTACCGAGGTGACACGCGAATTGCCGGCGCGCCGGGCTCGGCCTCGCCGGTCAGGCTCTCCTTCCTTGATGCGGCAGGCGCCCGCACCGGCAAGCTGCTGCCCAGCGGCCACGCGCAGGAGGCCATCGATGGCGTGCCGGTCAGCCTGGTGGACTGCGCGATGCCGATGATGCTGGTGCGCGCAGAAGATCTGGGCGTGCGCGGCGATACCCCGCCCGCCGAACTGAACGCGGACGCAGCGTTCATGCACCGGCTGGAAGCGCTGCGCATCGAGGCAGGCGCCCGCATGGGCATCGCCGACGCCGGCAACAAGGTCATCCCCAAGCCGGTGCTGCTGTCGGCGCCGCAACATGGGGGCGATCTGCAGGTGCGCTATTTCATGCCGCATCAATGCCACACCGCGCTGGCCATTACCGGCGCGGTCGGCCTGGCCACCGCGGCCGTTACGCCGGGCACGCTGGCCCACACTTTGGTCGGATGCCTGTCCGTTCCCGGCAGCATTACCCTCGAACATCCGAGCGGGGCCCTGGAGGTGGGCCTCAGTCGCAGCTCGCAGGACGCGCCGGTCGTTGCCAGCGTCGTGCGCACCGCACGCCGGCTGTTCGAAGGACGCGTGTTTGCCACCACGCCAGCACTTGCCGTGGCCGGTTCCACCCAAGCCCGCCAATGGACGTCAGCGGCATGATCTGAACCCGGACGGGCCGGCGCAGGTGCGCATGCCCGCCATTACAACGTAGATGCTTCACTCCTGGGAGGGATGATGTACAAGCAGTTCTTGATGGCCGCGCTGTGCGCGGCTGGTCTGGCCGCGGCCGGATGCAGCAACAGCGGGCGCACCGAAGGCGCATCCGCCGGCGGTGGTGACAATGCACCGGTACGCATCAGCGTCGGCTCCTACAACCTCAACAACCTGCCGTTCTTCATCGCCGACGCCAAGGGCTACTTCAAGGACGTCGGCCTGCAGGTGAAGACCGAGAACTTCGCCCAGGGCGGCTCCAAGGTATTGCAGGCGCTGGTGGCCAATTCCACCGATGTGGCCGTCGGCTTCTACGACCACACCATCCAGATGCAGGCCAAGGGCAAGGACGTGGTGGCCTTCGTGCTGCTCTCGCGCAACTCCGGCCTGGTGATGGCCGGCCGCGAGGATGCCAGCTTCGATCCGGCACGGCCGGAAACCATCAAGGGCCAGAAGGTCGGCATCACCGCGCCGGGCTCATCGTCGGACTTCTTCGTCCGTCACTTCCTCGCTCAGCACGATATCCCCGTCGACAGTGTCTCGCTGATCGGCGTCGGCTCGGGCGCCGCAGCGGTGGCCGCGCTGGAGCAGGGCAAGATCGACCTGCTGGTCAACTACGACCCTGCCGCCACCCTGATCACCGAGCGCAAGGTCGGCAGGATCCTCCTCGACGCGCGCAGCGATGACGGTGCCCGCCAGGTCTATGGCGGCCTGTACCCGACCTCGGTGATGTACGCCAACCAGAGCTTCCTGGACAAGCGTCCCGAAGCGGCCGAGAAGATCGCCCGCGCCGAACAGATGGCGTTGAAGTTCATCGCCGACAACAGTGCTGAAGACATCGTTGCGGCGCTGCCGGACAGCTACGTTTCTGGCGACCGCGCCACCTATGCGCGCGCGGTGGAGAACGCCCGCGCGATATTCACCCGCGACGGTCATTTCACGCCGGCTGATCTGGAAACGCCGTTGAAGGTGCTGCGCGAGTTCAATACGGATGTGGCCAAGGCCGACATCGATCTGTCCCGCACCTACACCAATGCCTTCGTCGAGCGTGCCAGCGCTGCGGCGCCGGCTGCCCAACCGTAAGCGGAGGTAACCCCATGGCCCTCAATGCCACCGTGCGCCAGTTCAATGGCGCGCCGCAGCTGGAGCCTGCACAGACCATGGTCGCCATCAACAAGGTGACCATGTCCTTCGGCGAATTCACCGCCGTCCGTGATGTCGACATCCAGGTGGGGGACGGCGAGTTCCTTGCCATCGTCGGGCCGACCGGCTGCGGCAAGAGCACCATCCTCAATTCCGTGGCGGGCCTGCTGAAGCCGTCGTCCGGGCAGGTCAGCATCGATGGCCGCGCCGTCAGCGGTGTCCAGGAGTCGGTCGGCTACCTGTTCCAGCAGGATGCGCTGCTGCCGTGGAAGACGGCTTACCAGAACGTTGAGCTCGGCCTGCGCTTCCGTGGTGTGCCCGAAGCCGAACGCAAGGCCAAGGCCAACGCGTGGCTGGCCAAGGTCGGCCTGGCCGGTTTCGAGCACCGCTATCCGCACCAGTTGTCCGGTGGCCAGCGCAAGCGCGTGCAGATGGCGCAGGCGCTGATCGTCGAGCCGAAGGTGATCCTGATGGACGAACCTTTCTCGGCGCTGGACATCCACACCCGGCACCTGATGCAGAACGAACTGCTGCGGCTGTGGCAGGAAGACCGGCGCTCGGTGATCCTGATCACCCACGACCTGGAAGAAGCCATCGCCCTGGGGGACCGCGTGGTGGTGCTGTCCTCCGGCCCAGCCAGCCGTGTCGTGCGCAGCTTCGACGTGGATCTGGAACGGCCGCGGAACGTGGCCGAAATCAAGCTGGATGACCGTTTCACCGACCTGTACCGCGACATCTGGGCCTGCCTGCGCGGCGAAGTGGAGAAGAGCTATGCACGCCAAGACTGACAAGTTCATCCAACTGGCCCTGGTAGTCGCCGTGTTCGGCGGCTGGGAGGGCGGCATCGCGCTGGGCGTGATCGATCCGTTCTTCTTCCCGTCGCCAACGGCGATCGTGCAGCAGGCCTGGACCTGGCTGTCCGATACGTCGTTCTACCAGCACGTCTACATCACCCTGACCGAAACCGCGCTGGGCTACATCATCGGCACCGGCCTCGGCGTGGCCGGCGGTGTCTGGTTGGGCCTGAGCCGCCGCTCGGCGCGCATCCTCGATCCCTTCATCAAAGGCTTCAACGCAATTCCGCGCGTGGTGCTGGCCCCGATTTTCGTGTTGTGGCTGGGGCTGGGCCTGTGGTCGAAGGTGGCGCTGGCGGTCACCCTGGTGTTCTTCACCACGTTCTTCAATGCCATGCAGGGCGTACGCGAGGTGAATCCGGTGGTACTGGCCAATGCCCGCATCCTGGGCGCAAGCCGCAGCGACCTGCTACGCCATGTCTACTTCCCGGCAGCAGCCAGCTGGATCCTGTCCTCGCTGCGCACCTCGGTGGGCTTCGCCGTGGTAGGCGCGATCATCGGCGAGTACCTCGGCGCCTCGGCGGGCCTGGGTTACCTGATCGCGCAGGCAGAAGGCAACTTCAACGCCGTTGGTGTGTTTGCCGGCATCATCATCCTGGCCGCCTTCGTGCTGGTCATCGACGCGCTGCTGGACGTGGTCGAGAACAAGCTGATCACCTGGCGTCCCAACGCCCAGGCCCAGGCCACCAGCTGACCGGGCCGGGCTGAGCCCGCCTGCCGCGCCGCCGGGACGATCCGGCGGCGCGCGCTTCCTCCCCCGATCTTCCCCCGCACCACCGCAACAGGCCAGCGCCGGGCCAGGGGGCCGGCTGGCCGGAGAGAGAGTCCATGAACCATTCCACCGTGCTGCCACCGGCAGCGCTGTCGGTCGCGCTCGGCCTGCTGTTGGCCAGTGGCCATGCTGGCGCCCAGTCCACGTCTTCGCTGCCCGCGCCGCTGAGCCAGGCTGAGCTGTCACGCCTGGTGCAGCAGCAGGCACTGCAGATCCAGCAACTGGAAGCACGCCTCCGCGCCGTGGAGGGCGGGCACAGCACCGCCGGTGCGGCGGCCGCAACGCAGCCCTCCGCGCTGGACACCCGCGTCGCCGCACTGGAATCCAGCCAGGCCAAGGCGCCCAAGGTCACCTGGTCCAAGGGCGCACCGGAGTTCAGCAGTGCCGACGGCAGCGTGGCGTTCCGTCCGCGCGGACGCCTGTTCGTCGACGCATCCAGCACCGATGGATCGTCAGTGAGTGACCGCAACATCTCCGGTACCGAGATCCGCTCGGTGCGGCTGGGCGCCGAAGGCCGCTACGGCATCCTCGGCTGGGCGGTGGAAGGTGACTTCGCCGACAACGCGGTGGCGTGGAAGTCGGTCTACGCCACCGTGGACCACCGCCTGTTCGGGCTGCCGGCCGACCTGACCGTGGGCAACCGCCTCAACGACCGGGGTATCGACGGCTCCAGCAGCACGTCCAACACGCCGTTCCAGGACCGCAACGTGGTCGGCACGCTGATGCTGCCGCAGCGTGGCCTGTTCGGTGTCGGCCTGACCGAGCGCGTGTACGGCAAGGACTGGCATGCCAGCCTGTCGGTGGCCGGCAACGATCTCAACAACGCCGGAACCGACAACGACAGCCAGACCTGGGCCACGCGCGTGCATTGGAACCCGGTGGCCAACGACGCAGTCACGGTGCACCTGGGGGCCTGGGCCTTCCACGAGGAGATTGCCGCAGGCGCCAGCGGCGTCGTCCGCAGTTCGGCCATCGCCGGGCACTTCAACGACCTGGTCAAGATCGCGCCGGGCACACTGCTGGGCGCCGAGCGCAGCACGTCCTATGGCGCGGAACTGGCAGGCTTCTTCGGGCCGGCCTGGGCGACCGGCGAATGGGGTACGCGCAACCTGCGCGGGGCCGACGCCAGCGGGCGCTACGATCTGGACCACGAGGCCTGGGCGATTTCGGCGGGCTGGTTCCTGGCCGGTGCAAGGCCGGCCTATTCGGGCAAGGCCGGCACCTGGGGCCGGGTGAAGGTGGCTGACCCGGTCACCCGCGGCGGCGCCGGGGCATGGGAACTGAAGGGGCGCTACGAGGACGTGGACTATGCCGAGCTGCCCAGTGGCGGTACCGGCCACGCGTGGACGCTGGGTGCGAACTGGTATCTCAACGACTTCAGCCGCGTGATGTTCGAGGCGATCCGTTGGCAGACCCGCAACCGCAGCGGCACCGGCCAGGGCAGGGATGAAGGCACCACCTTCAACACCCGCCTGCAGGTGGCCTTCTAGAAGCGCATGCCGTTCGCGCGCCGATCAGAGCAGCAGCAGTGCTCCGATCAACGCCGGCGGCATCACCAGCGCGCCGACGCGCAGGAAGTCGAGCGCGCTGACATGCTCGCCCTCGCGACGCAGGGCTACCAGCCACAGCATCGTCGCCAACGAGCCTGTAACGGACAGGTTCGGGCCCAGATCCACGCCGACCAGCAATGCAGCACGGGTCTGCGCCGGCAGGTCGGCCATCTGCCCCAGCGAACCGGCGGCCAGGCCGACCGGCAGATTGTTGGCCCCGTTGCTCAGCAGCGCAGCCGCGCCACCGGCCAGCCAGCTGGCCTGGCGGGGAGACGCCTGCGCCACGGCCTGCAGCGCGCTGGCCGCGCTCTGGATGACACCGGTCTGCGCCACCGCTTCCACCAGCACGAACAGTCCCGCCACCAGCGGCAGCACGCCCCAGGACACGTGTCGCAGCAGTGGCAGCGGGCTGCGCCGCTGGCGGATCGCCACCACTGCCACACTCAGCGTGCCCGCGCAGAACGTGGTCAGGCCCAATGGCCCGTTCAAGGCGGACGTGACCAGCAACACGGTGCCGGTGAACAGCACGCCCAGTGCGCTCAGCCGGCCGCCGTCGGTCAACGGGCGATGCACCGGCGCGGCCACCAGCGGCTGGGCGATCTCGCGCCGGTGCACCCAGCGCAGGACCAGATAGGTGGCACCGATCGCCGCCGCCGACGGCAGCGCGAACTGCGCCAGCCACTGCAGCAGCGGCGGCATGTGCTGGCCGTACACCACCAGGTTGGCCGGATTGGAAATGGGCAGCACGAAGCTGGCCGCATTGGCGATGAAGGCACAGACGAACAGGTAGGGCAGGGGATTGGCGCGCGCCGCCTTGCAGGCGGCGTAGACCGCCGGCGTCAGCACTACGGCCGTTGCATCGTTGGACAGGAACACCGTCACCAGCGTGCCGACCAGGAACACCAGGTCGAACAGGCGTCGCCCGGATCCGCCCGCATGCCGCACCGCGTACAACGCCAGCCAATCGAACAGGCCTTCGCGCCGCGCCAGTTCGGCCAGCACCATCATGCCGACCAGGAACAGGTAGACGTCGCGGCCTTCGGCCACTGCGCTCCATGCGGTGTGCAGCGACACGGCGCCCAGCAACGGCAACACGGCGGCAGCGCCCAGCGCCCACACATATTCGGGGATGCGGAAAGGACGGAACAGCAGGCCGAGGGTGGCAACGGCGACCGCTGCCCAGATCAGGAGGGGGGCTTGGGAGGCAAGCATGGAGTGGGGCTTCAGCGGCACCTGCAGCGACCCCGGCGCAGGGGGGCCTGGCGCGCGCGATCAGCGGATGGGCGGCCGCTGCAATCATCGCAGGTTCCGGGTCGCCGCATCATACCGTGCGGCGCGGCATGGCGACCGCGCGGACGACCGCGTTGCAGGTGGGCCGGGGCGGCGCCCAGCCCACGTCCAGCACGCAAGCGCGCCATCACTTCAGCCACTGCAGTGGGACTACACATGTAGTCACGCTGCACGCACACTCATTGGACGAGATTGCGATGCCAGGATCCTGCTGGTTGTCCTGCGCCCTGGCCCTGGTGTTCGGCATCACCGGGCCAGCCAAGCGGCGACGCGTGCCGAAGCCCTTGCCGCGATCGAGCGCAACGCGCGCGCCGCGCATTCCGATGCGGTCCTGGTGATGCACCACCGGGAGACGCTGCTTGAGTTGAAGCCCGCCGCCGCAGCCAGATCTCCGCGCGCGGACTGAAGCTCGCCGATCTCTACGACATCACACGGGGACCGGTCGTCGGCTTTGCCGCCAGCGGCTACCTGGGCCAATACCTGATGATCGTCCCGGAACAGCGGGTGGTCGCCGTGCGTCTGGTCCACCGGCGCGAGACCCACAGCGCTCCACAGGACGACTATCCCTCCTTCTTCGCCGATGTCCTGCAGTTGGCGCGGACACTGCGATAGGCCCTGTCGCCATCATGTCCACGCGCGCTGAACATCTTCCTGGAGCGTTCTTCACTGGCGTGCCGCCTAAAGTGGGATGACATCCTGGCCGCACACCAACTGAAGCATGTTTGATTATCAGGACTGGACCTTCCACGCCAATGGCCGAACGGTAGTGGCGCGGGTAGCGCTGGACGGCGACGGTGGCGGCACCATCAACCGCTACCAGCTGGTGCCGGGGCCGGCGCAGTCGGGGCTGTGCATCAAGGTCGCCTCCCAGGAGGAGGCCGCGCAGAAACTGGAGGCCGAAGTGACCAAGCTGCTCGGGCCGGAGTGGTAGCCACGACGCCATGCCGGGCAGGGATCCGCATGGTGACGTCGGGATGACCGGCCCCGGGCAACGGGCATCGCGCCGGATGCCCGTTGCGTGAGGCCGCTTACTTGGGCATCAGCACGGTGTCGACCACGTGGATGACGCCGTTGGACTGGCCGACATCTGCAATGCTGATGCCTGCCTTTCCACCCTTTGCGTCGATGACCCAGAGCTTGCCATCGTGGAGCGCCACGGTGAGAGGCTCACCCTGCACGGTCTTCAGGGTGGCCTTGCCGCCGTGCTTGCGGGCATCGGCCAGAAGCTGGGCCGAACTGTAGCTGCCCGGGACGACGTGGTAGGTCAGGATCCGGGTCAGCTGTGCCTTGTTTTCAGGCTTGACCAGTGTATCGACAGTGCCTGCAGGCAGCTTTTCGAAGGCCGCATTGGTGGGCGCGAAAACAGTGAAGGGCCCGGCCCCGTTGAGGGTGTCGACCAGGCCGGCTGCTTTGACCGCTGCAACCAGCGTGGTGTGATCCTTGGAATTGACGGCGTTCTCGACGATGGTCCTGGTGGGGTACATTTCTGCCCCGCCCACGATGACGGTGTTGGCGGCGAAAACCGAGGAGCCGGACGAAACGAGTACGGCGAAGCCGACTGCGGCGGCGATGCGCTGAAGAGCGTTCACGGTGCGTTCCTTTCTGGATGACCCGCAAGTGCGGGCATCTTTCCTACGTCGGGTGAGCGTGACCGGATGCAGCAACGGCCGAGTCATCAGCTGTTTGGCGCGCAGACGGTTTTGCTGCGCTGCATGGTGACAACGGCGAACCTCGGTGATTACTCTCCGCTGCAACGCGATGGTAGCGCTACCAGTCGGACGGGGATCCAGGGTCCGGGAGGCTGCCTTCTTTGCCGCGTGTTTGTCCTGGCAGGCTTGAAAAGCAAGTGTAAGTCGCGGCGTGCCCGAGCACCCGTGCTGTTCGGTTTGGAATGCGGGCCACGCCCGTGCGTGCCCCTGGGAGGGGGCGGTACATCCATTCGATCGTATGTCAGAGGGGACTTTCATGAGCACCTGCAGTTTCCGTGGCACCCCGGGCCCGAGGTCCGGTTCATGAGCCGCGCGTTGGCGAAGTTCCGGTCCCGGGCCATGTTCACCTTCGTGGGTGGTGCCCTGGTCATCAATCCCGCCTTTGCGCAGGACGCCGCACCGGCGACCGGGCCGCAGCCGCAGAGCCAGTCGCAACCCACCCAGCTGGATGCAGTGCAGGTCACGGGCATACGCAACAGCCTGAGCCAGGCCATGGACATCAAGCGCGACTCGGCGGGCGTGGTCGACGCGATCAGTGCCGAGGACATCGGCAAGTTCCCCGATACCAATCTTGCCGAGTCGTTGCAGCGCATCACCGGCATCTCCATCGAGCGCCGTGACGGCGAGGGTGCGCAGGTGACCGCGCGTGGCTTCGGCCCCCAGTTCAACATGGTCACGCTCAACGGTCGGCAGATGCCGGGTGCCGATGCATTCGGTGCCTCTGGACAGGTCGCCATCGGCGGTGTCGACGGCGGCACCCGCGCCTTCAATTTCGCGCAGCTGGCCGCCGAGGCCATCAATGGTATCGAGGTCTACAAGACCAGCCAGGCGCAGGTGCCCAGCGGTGGCATCGGTGCGACGATCAACATCCTGACCTCGCGTCCGCTCGATCACGCCGGCATCGTGGCCAACGCCGGGGCGAAACTGGTCTCCGACCAGAGCCAGCCGTTCGACAATGACCTGACACCGGAGCTGTCGGGCATTTTCAGCTACAGCAATCCGGAAAAGACCTTTGGCGTCAGCCTCAGCGCGAGCCAGCAGAAGCGCAAGGGGGGCTCGGTACAGGCCACGGAGAACTACTGGAACGTGCAGCCGTGGACAGGGTCGATGCCGGGCAACCCGACCGTGGTCAATGCCCCGGCCGTCGGCCAGCTTTACGCGAGGCCCAATGACCTGCGCTACGCGTTCTCCGAATTCGAGCGCGAACGCGTCAACGGCCAGGCCGTGCTGCAGTTCGCGCCGACGGACAGCCTGACCCTGACCGTGGATTACACCTACTCGACCAACGAAATCACCGAGAATCGCGGCGAGCAGGGCATGTGGCTGCAGAACAGCAACTACACCAACGTCGAGTTCGACACCAGTGGCGCCGTCGCGACGCCGGTCTACATCCGCGAAATCGCCGGCACCAAGGATTTCGGCCTGGAACAGCAGCGCAGCATGCAGGAGTACAAGCTGGGTTCGCTGGGCTTCAACGCCGTCTGGAATGTCAGCGACCGCTTCAAGCTCAGCTTCGATGCGCACAACTCGAAGAACGAGAGCCGCCCGAATGACCCGCTCACCGGCGGTGGTTCGATCTTCATGAGCATCGCCGGCACCAACAACTGTACCCGTGGCCCGCATTGCGGTGGCTCCTGGGTGCAGGAGCTGAACTTCAACAATGGCCTGCCGGTTGGCACCCAGGTCTGGTATCCCAGCACCGCCGATGCGGTCGCCGGGACCAATGGCGTGGTCAATCCGGGATTCCAGGAAGGCGAGGTTGGCACGCAGGTGCTGCGCGTCAACGCGCAGAACCAGATCAGCGAGATCAAGCAGGCCCGCGTCGATGGCGAATGGAACTTCGACCACGGGCGCTTCCAGTTCGGCGTGGACACCAACAAGTCCACCACCCACCGCATCCAGGCCGCCGAGGCCTACTCGACCCTGGGCGACTGGGGCGTGGCCAACGTGGACCGGGATACTGCCGCAGGCCTGATGGACCTGCTGCAGCCGGTCAGCATCGTCGGCCTGTTCGACGACTACAGTGCCAACAGCTGGCCCGCCTGGCGCGGCAATGCCGGGCAGCTCGCGCAATGGGCATCGCGCGAGTACGGCGTCGGCCTGGGTGTGAACCCGCAACGCGCGGCCGACAACTTCGTGGAAGAGAAGACCAAGGCGGCGTACTTCCAGGTGGAGCTGGACGGGGAGCTGGGTGGCATGCGCACCAACACCCGCCTGGGCGTGCGCTATGAAACCACTGACGTGGTGTCGACCTCGGTCATTGCCGTCCCCGAGTCCATCGAGTGGCAGGCCAACAACGATTTCCGCATCGTGCTGTCCGATGAGCAGCAGCCCTTCACAGAGAAGGCGCGCTACAGCTACATCCTGCCCAACCTTGATTTCAGCATCGACCTCACCGAGGAGCTGAAGGGACGCGTTTCGTTCGGCAAGAGCATCGCCCGCGCGCCGTACGGCAATCTCTATGCGGGACCCGGGGCCCAGCAGCCGTTCGGCTCGGTGCTGATCGATCCCTCGTCGCGCGCCAGCGGCAACTCGCAGAACCCGAGCCTGAAGCCGCTGGAATCGGACAACCTCGACCTGGGGCTGGAGTGGTACTTCGCCGATGCCAGCTATGTGTCATTGACCTACTGGAACAAGTCGGTCAGCAACTTCATCGGCAACACCGTCGTCCAGGAAAGCCTGTACGGCCTCACCGACCCCACCTCCGGGCCGGATGCACGGGCGGCATTGGACTTCCTGACCAGCGGCGCCTGCGTCGCCCAGGTCGGGCCGGCCAATGCGGCCGCCTGCTCGGCCAACGACACCTCGCTGTTCACCGCGCTGGCATTGCTGCGCAACAATCCTGCCGGCCTCGGCGCCTACAACGGCACTGATGCGCAGGTGCTGGCCACCGAAGCGGCCTACGATCTGTATGGGCAGCCCAACGATCCGCTGTACCAGTTCAACGTCAATCGCCCGATCAACCAGAACAAATCCAAGCTGCATGGCTGGGAGCTGGGCGGCCAGTACTTCTTCGGTGACACCGGCTTCGGCGTGCTGGCCAACTACACCGTGGTCAAAGGCGATGTCGGCTACAACAATGGCGGCGATCCGGGCATCGACCAGTTCTCGCTCACCGGCCTGAGCGACACCGCCAACGCCATGCTGATGTACGAGAAGTACGGGTGGTCGGTGCGCCTGGCATGGAACTGGCGCGACCAGTACCTGATCCTGGCCAACCAGGGCTCCAGCCGCAATCCGTACTATGTGGAGCCGTACGAGCAATGGGATCTCAGCGTCAACTACGCGCTGGATGACCACTGGTCCTTCAGCCTGGAGGCGATCAACCTGACCGGCGAGGATGTGCGGTGGCGCTCGCGCACCTCGCAGATGATCGTCAAGCTGGCAGACCAGAGCCCGCGCTACATGCTGGGCGTCCGCTACAAGTTCTGAGCCTGGTTGCCGACGCGTCCGGCACGGCACCGCTGCCCGCCAGCGGTGCCGTGCCGGGACGGTGTCGCCGCGCCTGTCGCGCCTGCGCTACGCTGCCGGCCAGCCACCCCGCACTGGACTGGATACCCTGATGGCCCGCTACGAAATGCTCAACAACATCGCGCATCGGGACCTGAAGGTCGCCACCGGATTCGGGCCGCAGTTCGGCGATGCCGTGGGCATGGTGCCGGCCTATCCCAGCGAGTTCGCCGAACTGCAGCGTGAGTATCCGATCTTCCTGCGCAGGGAAAGCGGGACGGAAGCGTGGCAGTCCGTGGCCCTGCTGGGTTTCGAACAACACGAGAACCTGTTCCTGCAGGACGGGCGCTGGAATGCTACCTACCTGCCAGGCGCGGCCGCCAAAGGGCCGTTCCTGATCGGCTTCCAGGAGCACTACGTGGATGGCCTGCTCACCCAGGATGCGGTGATGCACGTGGACCTGGACCATCCGCGCGTCACCGACGGGGGCGGGGAGCCGGTGTTCCTGCCGCAGGGCGGCAACACCCCTTACCTGGACCACATCGCCAGCGTGCTGCGCGGCATCCACGAGGGCAGTGCCTTCGCGGCCGGGATGTTCACGATGCTCGACGACTGCGGCCTCATCCAGCCGGTCACGCTCGACGTGCAGATCGCGCCGCACCACCGGGTGAGCGTGAGCGGATTGCATGGCATCGACCGCGAGCGCCTGGCGGCGCTGGACAGTTCGCGACTGGCTGCGTTGAACCGCGCCGGTTACCTGGAAGGTGCGTACCTGATGCTTGCCTCGCTGCATAACATGCGCCGCCTGATCGCCGAGAAGCAGCGCCGTCTCCGCGTCCAGGACTGCACCGCGCAGGCGGCCAGGAACTGACCGGTGTACGCCCGCCTGCCGATGCGGATCCTGGAAGGCATCGATCCTGCCGCCCTGCCATTGGCTGCCCTGGTGGAGGCCGGTGAGCCGGTCGTACTGCGCGGCATCGCCACCGATTGGCCACTGGTCCAGGCCGGGCTGAGCGGGGTGCAGGACGCAATGGCGTACCTGTGCAGCGTCGATGCGGGTGCGCCTATCCAGTACTCGTTCGGCGGCGCCGAGATCGGGGGGCGCCCGTTCTACAGCGCGGACTTCACCCGGTTGAATTTCGAAGTGCGGCGCGGCGGGCTGGCCCGGGTGCTGGAAGAGATCGCCGCGACGCTGCATGCACCGCAACCGCCAACCTACTACGTGGCCTCGCTGCCGATCGCGCGGGCACTGCTGCCGGCATTCGCGCAGGCCAACGACGCCGGTCTGGCGAAGCAGGGCATCGACGCCACCGCCAGCATCTGGATCGGCAACCGGGTGACGGCCTCGTGCCATTTCGACACACCCGACAACCTCGCCTGCTGCGCGGTGGGGCAGCGCGAGTTCACCCTGTTCCCGCCCGACCAGATCGACAATCTGTATCCGGGCCCGCTCGATCCCACGCCGGGGGGACAGGTGGTCAGCGTGGTGGACTTCGAACAGCCCGACTTCGATCGGCATCCACGTTTCCGCGAGGCGCTGGCGCACGCGCGCCGCGCGGTGCTTGGGCCCGGCGATGCGATCTTCATTCCCAGCATGTGGTGGCACCATGTACGCAGCCTGGAACCGTTCAACGTGCTGGTGAACTACTGGTGGCGAAGCTCGCCGGCCTGGCTGGGATCCGCGCTGGCGGCGCTGCACCACGCGATGTGGTCCGTGCGTGATCTGCCAGCGCGCGAAAAGCAGGCCTGGGAAGGGCTCTTCCGCTACTACGCATTCGGCCCTGGCGAGCGCGCGGGGCAGCACCTGCCTGACGCCGCGCGCGGGGATCTGGCACCGTTCGACGAGCAGCGCGCCCGCCGCATGCGCGCGATGCTGCTGGGCAGGCTCAACCGTTGAGAGAGGGCACCATGTTGGATACCCAGAGCACGCCTTCAGGGCGCATCCGCAAGGTGGTCATTGCCGGTGGCGGTACGGCGGGTTGGCTGGCCGGCTGCGCGCTTGCGCACCAGTTCCGTGACCAGCTGCAGATCACGCTGGTCGAGTCCGAGCAGATCGGCACGGTCGGTGTCGGTGAGTCCACTGTGCCGCCGATCCGCACCTTCCACCGCTTCCTGCAGATCGACGAGCAGGAGTTCCTGCGCGCGGTGGCAGGCACCTTCAAGCTGTCGATCTCGTTCGAGAACTGGCGCCTGCCGGGCGATCGCTTCTTCCATCCGTTCGGCACCATCGGCCATGGCACCTGGGCGGCCCCCTTCCATCACTTCTGGCTGGACAGCCTGCGCCGCGGCATGCCCTCGGACCTGGGCGACTTCTGCCTGGAGAGCATCGCCTCGCGTGGCGACCGCTTCTCGCTGCACACCCAGCCGCAGGCCAGCTATGCGTATCACTTCGACGCCGGTCTGTATGCGCGGTTCCTGCGCGGCAGGGCCGAGGCCCACGGCCTGCGCCGGATCGAAGGCCGGATCGCCCAGGTCAGGCAGCACGCGCACGACGGTTCGGTGCAGGCGCTGGTGCTGGACGACGGCCAGGTGATCGAGGGCGATCTGTTCATCGACTGCACCGGCTTCCGCGGCCTGCTGATCGAGCAGGCACTGGGCACCGGCTACGAGGACTGGCACGAATGGCTGCCGTGCGACCGGGCCGTGGCGGTGCAGACCGAAGCGGTGGCGCCGCCGGTGCCCTATACCCGGGCGATCGCCCACGAGGCGGGGTGGCGCTGGCACATCGCGCTGCAGCACCGCGTTGGCTGCGGGCTGGTGTATGACAGCCGCCATCTGTCCGATGACGAGGCCGCCGCGAAACTGCTGCGCGATGCCGGGGCTCCACCCTTGCGCGATCCATGGAAGGTGCCGTTCCGCAGTGGACGCCGGCTGAAGGCCTGGAACAGGAACGTGGTGTCGCTCGGGCTGGCCAGCGGCTTCATCGAACCGCTGGAGTCGACCAGCATCCATCTGACGATCAGCGCGGTAGTGCGCCTGATCCAGCTGTTCCCGTTCGACGGCATCAGTGCGTCGCTGGTGCAGCTGTACAACGATGTCAGCCGCCAGGAAATGGAGCATGTGCGCGACTTCATCATCCTGCACTACCACGCCACGCAGCGCAGCGAACCGATGTGGAAGGCCTGTCGCGAGATGCGCGTGCCGGAGTCGCTGCAGCAGCGGCTGCAGGCGTGGCGCGAGCGTGCGCATGCGTGGCAGGACCCCGGCGAGCTGTTCCGCGTCGAATCCTGGACCAGCGTGCTGCTCGGGCAGGGCATCGCGCCCGGTCCTGCGCACCCGCTGGCGCGGGCCGTGAGTGATGCCGATCTGCGCACCTTGTTGAAGGGCATCCAACGGCCTGTGCAGCAGGCCGCCGCGCAGATGCCGGCGCAGGCGGAGTTCATCGCGCAGTACTGCAGGTCCGGCGTGGACGTGTGGCGTTCGACGGCAGCAAGCGCGTAGCAGGGTTTTGCGTTGCAGCACGCTTTTTCCGCTGCAGCTGGTTACAGTGCGGCAACACCGCGGGCGATGACGCACGCGGTGGCAACGAGGGGGGCCGGACACCACGCCCCCTTTTTGAGTCCACGGAATGTTAGCGCTACCTTTTTTGATCGGAGGCGGTTTCGATGGGTCTGGTTGCAGGGATCGATGCAGGGACGCAGAGCCTGAAGGTGCTGGTCTATAACCCGCGGAAGCAGGCGGTGGTGGCCTCGGCCAGCGCGCCGCTCGCGCTGGACAGCGGTGCCGATGGCAGCCGTGAACAGGCGCCTGCCGACTGGGTATCGGCCCTGCGCGACTGCTTTGCCCGGATCGATCCCTCGCTGCGCGCGCGCATCGTCGCACTGGCGGTATCGGGCCAGCAGCATGGGTTCGTGCCAGTTGACGATGCTGGCGAGGTACTGGCACCGGCCAAGCTGTGGTGCGACACCAGCACCTCGGCCGAATGCATCCAGCTCATGGACGCCGTGGGCGGGTTCCAACGAACCATCGCGCTGGCGGGCAACCCGATCCTGGCCGGCTACACGGCCTCCAAGCTGCCCTGGACCCGGATCCACCGTGCCGACGCCTATGCGCGGCTGGCGACCATCCTGCTGCCACATGACTACCTGAATTTCGTGTTGACCGGGCAGCGGTTCTGCGAGCTTGGCGACGCGTCCGGAACCGGCTGGCTGGACGTGCGCACGCGCACCTGGTCGCAGGAACTGCTGCGCGCCACCGATCCTGATCGTGATCTTGCTGCCTGCCTGCCGCCGATCGCTGCGCCCGATGCCCTGTTCGATATCGCGCCGGAGGCCGCGGCCGCGCTCGGGCTTGCAGCGGCGGTGAAGGTGGCCGTTGGTGGCGGCGACAACATGATGGCGGCGATCGGCACCGGCTGCGTCACGGAAGGGCGGCTGGCGATGAGCCTGGGAACCTCCGGAACGCTGTTTGCGTATTCCGGCTCGCCGGTGATCGATCCGGATGGCGCGTGGGCGGCGTTCTGCTCGTCCACGGGGGGCTGGCTGCCGCTGATCTGCACCATGAACTGCACCGTGGCCACCGAACGCGTGGCCAGCGCCTTCGGTTTCAGCACCCGCGACGGCGACGCGCATCTTCGCGCAACGCCGCCGGGGGCAGGGGGCCTGGTGATGCTGCCGTTCCTCAATGGCGAACGTACCCCTGACCTGCCGCTGGGCAAGGGCGTGCTGGCGGGCCTGGATATCGCCAATTTCACCCCGGCGCATGTGTACCGCGCCGCCATGGAGGGCGCGACCTACAGCCTGAAGTACGGCTACGACGCCTTCATCCGCGCGGGCATGCAGTTCGATCGCATCGTGCTCACCGGCGGCGGCAGCAACAGCGCTGCCTGGCGTCAGCTGGTGGCCGATGTATTCGGCCTGCCGGTGGAGGTCCCGGTGCAGGCCGAGGGTGCGGCGTTTGGAGCGGCGCTGCAGGCGCTGTGGGCGCTCGCCCGATCGCAGGGCAACGCCACTTCGATCAGCGACATCACCGCACGGCACGTCAGCGTCGATCCCGCGCTGTCCGCGCGCCCGGATCCGGATCGCAGCGATGCCTATGCACGGGCCTACGCACGCTTCCTCAGTCATCTTGATGCCATCACGCCGCTGCAGCGCGGCTGATGGCTCCTCCACGACACCCCGTACAACGACAGGAGCACGCACCATGAGCACGCAGCCCTTCATCGGCGCCAAGGAATACTTCCCCGGCGTCGGCCGCATCCCGTTCGAGGGCAAGGGCTCGGACAATCCGCTTGCCTTCAAGGTCTACGATGCCAGCCGGGTCATCGGTGGCAAGACCATGCAGGAGCATCTGCGCTTCGCCGTGTGCTACTGGCACACCTTCTGCAATGCCGGGCACGATCCGTTCGGCCCCGGCACCCGGCAGTTCCCGTGGGAGGCATCGTCGCCACTGGCCACGGCAGAAGCAAAGGTCGACGCGGCGTTCGAGTTCTTCACCAAGCTGGGCGTGCCGTACTGGTGCTTCCACGATATCGACCTGGCGCCGGATGCCGACGACATCGGCCAGTACCAGAAGAACCTCTCGCATATGGTGGGCCTGGCCAAGGCACGCCAGGAGGCCACCGGCGTCAAGCTGCTGTGGGGCACGGCCAACCTGTTCTCGCACCCGCGCTACATGAACGGCGCATCGACCAATCCCGACTTCGCGGTGGTCGCGCGTGCAGCCGTGCAGGTCAAGGCCGCCCTGGAGGCCACGGTCGAACTCGGTGGCGAGCACTACGTGTTCTGGGGCGGGCGCGAAGGCTATGCGTCGCTGGCCAATACCCAGATGAAGCGGGAGATCGAGCATTTCGCGCGCTTCCTGACCATGGCACGCGACTATGGCCGCAGCATCGGGCTGAAGGGCAACTTCCTGATCGAGCCCAAGCCGATGGAGCCGATGAAGCACCAGTACGACTTCGACAGTGCCACGGTGGTGGGCTTCCTGAAGGAACACGGGCTGGACAAGGACTTCAAGCTCAACATCGAGGCCAACCACGCCACGTTGTCCGGCCATACCTTCGAGCACGACCTGCAGGTCGCGTCCGATCATGGCCTGCTGGGCAGCATCGATGCCAACCGCGGCAACGCACAGAACGGCTGGGACACCGACCAGTTCCCCAGCGATCTGTACGACACCGTGGGCGCAATGCTGGTCGTGCTGCGCCAGGGCGGCCTGGAGGGCGGGTTGAACTTCGATGCGAAGGTGCGCCGTGAGTCGACCGACCTGGAGGATCTGTTCATTGCCCATATCGGCGGCATGGATGCGTTCGCACGCGGGCTGGAGGTTGCCCATGCACTGCTGACCGAGTCGCCGTGGGAGCAATGGCGTGCGCAGCGCTACGCCAGCTTCGATTCCGGCGCCGGCCAGGATTTCGAGCGTGGCACGCTCAGCCTGCCGGACCTGGCGGCACTGGCCGCCCGCCTCGGCGAACCGCGCCAGGCCAGCGGCAAGCAGGAGCGTTACGAAAACCTGCTCAACCAGTACCTGCTGCGCTGAGCGCGGCAACGGTGCATTCAAGGGGACGGGGATGAACCAGGCAGCAGGCAGCGGTGAGAACACACGACTGATCGTACTGATCAGCGTGGTAGCGACGATTGGCGGTTTTCTGTTCGGCTTCGACAGCGGTGTGATCAACGGCACCCAGGATGGCCTGCACCAGGCGTTCCGGTCCGGCGAGTGGATGCAGGGCTTCGAGATCGCGTCGATGCTGCTGGGCTGTGCGGTGGGCGCGTTCAGTGCAGGCCGGCTGGCCGACCGCCTGGGCCGTCGCAACGTGTTGATCCTGTCGGCAGTGATGTTCCTGCTGTCGGCACTCGGTGCCGGGGCGGCGGTCTCCTCGGGTTGGTTCATTGCGGCGCGGGTGGTGGGCGGATTCGCGGTAGGCGCGGCCAGCGTGATCTCGCCGGCCTACATTGCCGAGGTCGCTCCGGCCCGCTATCGCGGCCGCCTGGCTACCGTGCAGCAGATCGCCATCATCACCGGGCTCACCGCCGCGTTCCTGTCCAACTACCTGCTGGCGGCTGCAGCGGGCGCGTCGACCGAACCGCTGTGGGGCGGGCAGCCCGCCTGGCGCTGGATGTTCTGGATGCAGGCCGCGCCATCACTGGTGTTCCTGCTGCTGTTGCTGACCATTCCGGAGAGCCCGCGCTACCTGGTGGTGAAACGGCGCAAGGAAGACGCCCTGCGGGTACTGACCCGGCTGCTGGGCAGCGACAAGGCCAGGGCCACGCTCGAGGAGATCGATGCCTCGCTGTCCAACGACCATCATCGCCCGCGCCTGTCCGATCTGAAGAGCCGGGCGACCGGGCGGATCCGCCCGATCGTGTGGGTCGGCGTCGGGCTGGCCTGCTTCCAGCAGCTGGTCGGCATCAACGTGGTGTTCTATTACGGCGCGGTGCTGTGGCAGGCAGTCGGCTTTTCCGAGAACGACGCGCTGCTGATCAACGTGCTGTCCGGCGCACTGAGCATCGGTGCCTGCGTGGTCACCGTGCTGCTGATCGACCGGATCGGCCGCAAACCCCTGCTGTGGTTCGGCTCGGCCGGGATGTCGCTGTCGCTTGCACTGGTGGTGGTGGCGTTTGCCAGCGGTTCGCTGGCCGACGGGCATCTACAGCTGCCCGGCCGCATGGGCACGCTGGCGCTGGTGGCGGCCAATGCCTACGTCGTGTTCTTCAATCTGTCCTGGGGGCCGGTGATGTGGGTGATGCTGGGCGAGATGTTTCCGAACCAGATCCGCGGTTCGGCACTGGCAGTCGCCGGCGCGGCGCAGTGGACCTCCAACTTCGTGGTCACGGTGACGTTCCCGATGCTGCTGGCCGCGGCAGGGCTGGCAGCCACCTACGGCATCTACCTGGTGGCTGCCGTGATCTCGGTGATCTTCGTCGTCCGACATGTGCACGAGACCAAGGGCAAGGAACTGGAGCAGATGGAAGGATGAGCGCCATGACATCGCAGACCTTCGTAATCCGCAGCGGCGCGCTGGTCGCCGCACTGATGCTGGGATTGCTCGGCTGCCGCGGCCAGGACCGGGCTGCCGCCGCCGCAGCCACCGACAAGGATCCCTGGCCGGAGGTCACTTGGCCGCTGGCTGCGGACCCGGCGCTGGAGAAGCGCATCACCGACCTGATGGCCGGCATGACGGTGGAGGACAAGGTCGGCCAGCTGGTGCAGGGCGACATCGCCAGCGTCACTCCAGATGATGTGCGCCGCTACCGGCTCGGCTCGATCCTGGCCGGGGGCAACTCCGATCCCGGTGGCCGCTATGACGCGTCGCCGGCCGAATGGCTGGCGCTGGCCGACGCCTTCTACGACGCCTCGATGGATACCTCGAAAGGCGGCAAGGCCATTCCGCTGCTGTTCGGCATCGATGCCGTGCACGGGCAGAGCAACATCATTGGCGCCACGTTGTTCCCGCACAATATCGGGCTCGGCGCCACGCGCAATCCGGAGCTGCTTCGGCAGATCGGTGGCATCACCGCGCTGGAGACCCGCGTTACCGGCATGGAATGGACGTTCGCGCCGACAGTTGCCGTACCCCAGGATGATCGCTGGGGACGCACCTACGAAGGCTACTCCGAATCGCCCGAGGTGGTGGCCAGCTATGCCGCCGCCATGGTGGAGGGGCTGCAGGGCAAGGTGAGAACGCCGGAGTTCCTCGATGGCCGCCATGTGATCGCCTCGGTGAAGCACTTCCTGGGCGATGGCGGCACCACTGACGGCAAGGACCAGGGCGACACCCGCATCAGCGAGTCAGATCTGGTGCGCATCCACGCCGCCGGATATCCGCCAGCAATCGCCGCCGGCGCGCAGACCGCGATGGCGTCGTTCAACAGCGTCAACGGTGAAAAGATGCATGGGCACCGGCACTACCTTACCGATGTACTCAAGGGCCGCATGAACTTCGGTGGCTTCGTGGTGGGTGACTGGAATGGTCATGGACAGGTCAAGGGCTGCACCACCACAGACTGCCCGGCCACGATCAACGCGGGCCTGGACATGGCGATGGCCTCGGACAGCTGGAAGGGTTTCTACGGGACGACGCTGGCTGCGGTGAAGGATGGGCGGATCACGCCGCAACGCCTGGACGATGCGGTGCGCCGGATCCTGCGGGTCAAGTTCCGCCTTGGGCTGTTCGAGGCCGGCAGGCCTTCCACGCGGGCCGTTGGCGGGCAGTTCGCACTGATCGGCGCGCCGGCACATCGCGCGGTGGCCCGGCAGGCCGTGCGCGAATCGCTGGTCCTGCTGAAGAACCAGAACGGCCTCCTGCCGCTGTCGCCGAAGCAGCGGATCCTCGTGGCCGGCGACGGTGCCGACGATGTCGGCAAGCAGGCCGGCGGCTGGACGCTCAACTGGCAGGGCACCGGCACCACCCGCAAGGACTTCCCCAATGCGGACACGATCTACGAGGGCATCGCGCGCCAGGCCAGCGCGGCGGGGGGTGAAGCCGTGCTTTCCGTCGACGGTCGCTACGCAGTGAAGCCCGATGTGGCGGTGGTGGTGTTTGGCGAGGACCCCTATGCCGAGTTCCAGGGAGACCGGCCGACGCTGGCCTACAAGCCCGGCAACGAAACGGACCTGGCGCTGCTCAAGCGGCTCAAGGCCGATGGCATACCGGTTGTCGCGGTCTTCCTGAGCGGGCGGCCGCTCTGGGTGAACCGGGAAATCAATGCCGCCGATGCCTTCGTGGCTGCGTGGCTGCCGGGTTCGGAAGGCGCCGGGATTGCCGATGTGCTGCTGCGCGGAAGCGATGGCCGCGTGCAGTACGATTTCAAGGGCAAGCTCAGTTTCAGCTGGCCGCGCACTGCCACCCAATACGCCAACAACGTCGGCCAGAAGGACTACGATCCATTGTTTGCGTTCGGCTTCGGCCTGACCTACGCCGACAACGGCGACCTGGACGCGCTGCCGGAGGCATCGGGCGTGACCGGCAACGAGGGCGCGACCGGCGTGTTCTTTGCGCGCGGTGACGCGGGTCCTGGCATGGCGCTGCGGCTCGAGGATGCTGCTGGCCAGGGCCTGACCGTGACCCGCGTGCCGGATGCATTGCCCGATGATCGGCTGAAGATCACCGGCGTGGATCATCTGGCGCAGGAGGATGGGCGACGCCTGGCCTGGTCGGGCAATGGCGAAGCCGTCGCGGCACTGCAGTCGCACACGACGCTGGACCTGCAGCGCGAATCCAACGGCGACCTGATGCTGCTGACCACGCTGCGGGTGGACGCAGCCCCGAAGGGTGATGCGTGGCTGTCGGTCGGTTGCGGCGTGGGCTGCTCGGCGCGCATCGCCATCGGGCCGGCGCTGGCGGCGCTTCCACAGGGCCAGTGGAAGCGTGTCGGCGTGCCGCTGAAGTGCCTGGCCAAGGCGGGCGCCAAGCTGGACGCGATCGACCGACCGTGGTCGGTGGCGACGGGCGATGCGATGACGATCTCCGTGTCACGCGTCGCGCTGGGTGCGCTGAACGAAGCCGAGGTCACCCTCGGATGCGGAGCATGAGGCCTGCGCTACCGCGCACGGGGCGGCGCGGCGACCGAACCGCGTGCGATCAGCCGATGCGGCATCACATGATCGCGCAGCACCGTTGCGTCCCCCGCCGGACGGCGGATGGTGCGCAGCAGGATGTCGACGGCCGCGTTGGCCATCGAGGCGATGGGCTGGTGGATCGTGGTCAGTTCCGGCCACACGGTAGTGGCGGCCGAGGTGTCATCGAATCCCACGACCGACAGGTCGCGCGGCACTTCCAGCCCGCGTCGGTGCGCGACGGATATGGCGGCAGCGCCCATGTCGTCGTTGCTGGCGAAAATCGCGGTCGGTGGCCGGCGTTGGGACAACAGCTTTTCGGCCGCAGCCAGGCCGGATCGGTAGGTGTAGTCACCGTGCTGGACCAGGCCGGGTTCCACCGCCAGCCCGGCCTCGCGCAGGGCGGTGACGAAGCCGTCGTAGCGGAGCGCACTTGCGCTCAGGTCATCGCGCCCACGGATGAAACCGATGCGGGTGTGTCCCTGCCGGAGCAGGTGATCGGTCATTTCCTTGCCGGCACTGAAATCGTCGATGCGGACGCAGGACAGGGCCTCGCTCAGGCGCCCCGATGCGATGGCCACCACCGGAATGCCAGCCTTGACCAGTTCGCTTACGGCGGCCTGCGATTCGCAGAGCGGCGGCGGCAGGATCACCCCGTCGACGCGTCCGGCGAGCGCGCGCGCCGCCCTGCGTTCGGATTCGGCATCCAGGTTGTCCCAGTAGTCGATGACCAGCTGGATGGCGGAACTGGAGGCGACGCGCAGCAGGCCCACCAGCAGTTCGCGCAGGTAGGCGCCGCTGGGGTTGGTGTAGATCAGCGCAATGCGCGTGTGCTGTGCGGCGGCCAGCGAACTGGCGGCAAGATTGGGCGTATAGCCCAGCTCACGCACGGCGCGCAGCACGCGCTCGCGGGTGACGTCGCGCACCTTGCCCTGGTTGATCACCCGCGACACGGTCATCGGCGAAACGCCGGCAAGGGCCGCAACCTCGTCGATCGTCACGCCAGCGGTTCTGCGGCGAACCGATTTCTTCGGCTTGTCCAATGCACGATCCCTTTGTTCTTGGTGGCGCTGCCGCGCGGGTGCGAAGGACGATGATGCGCTGCCCCGGGCCCGGACGTAGTCTACAAAGGCGCATGTTAACGCCGTTGTTGCGTGCTGTCGGCACGCGCCTGTTGGCCGTGGTCGCACTGCTGGCCTGTGCTGGCGGGGCACGGTCGGAGGATGGCTATGCGCTGTGGATGCGCTACCAGCCGGTTGCCGCAACGGTTGCTGCCGATTACCGGCGGCAACTGGCCGAAGTGGTGGCCCCGGATGGCACGCCGATGCAGCGCGCCACCCGCGACGAGCTTGCGCGGAGCCTTTCTGGATTGCTGGGAACGGCACCGCCAATGCGAACGGCAATCACTACTGACCATGCCCTGGTGCTGGGTACGCCGCAGTCTTCGGTGCTGGTTGCCGCGTTCGACAACGAGATCGCCACGTTGGGCGACGAGGGCTTCCTGATCCGGCAGGTCCGGACCGAGGGGCGCGATGTGCTGCTGGTGGCGGCACGCCGGGATGTCGGCGTGCTGTATGGCACGTTCCACCTGCTGCGCCTGTTGCAGCGTGGCATGCCGCTGCAGGAGCTGAACGTGCGGGAGTCGCCGCGGGTCGCACTGCGTGTGCTCGACCATTGGGACAACCTGGACCGCTACGTCGAGCGTGGCTATGCAGGCAGCTCGCTGTGGGACTGGCAGACGTTGCCGCAATGGCGTGACCCGCGCTACACCGACTACGCCCGTGCCAACGCTTCGCTCGGCATCAACGGCACCGTCCTCAACAACGTCAACGCCAGTGCGCTGAGCCTGTCGCCGGCCTATCTGGCCAAGGCCGCCGCGCTGGCCGACCTGTTCCGCCCCTATGGCATCCGGGTCTACCTGAGCGCACGCTTCAGTGCGCCCATCGAGCTCGGCGGCCTGGCGACGGCTGACCCGTTGGATCCCGGCGTGCGGCGCTGGTGGCGCGACAAGGTCGATGAGATCCATGCGCACATTCCGGATTTCGGCGGCTTCCTGGTCAAGGCGAACTCGGAGGGGCAACCCGGCCCGCAGGATTACGGTCGTTCCCATGCCGACGGCGCCAACCTGCTGGCCGACGCGCTGGCGCCCTACAACGGCGTGGTGATGTGGCGGGCCTTCGTGTATTCGCACGAGGTTCCCGAAGATCGCGCCAAGCAGGCGTACAGCGAGTTTGTCGGGCTGGACGGTGCCTTCCGGCCCAACGTGATCGTCCAGGTGAAGAACGGCCCCATCGACTTCCAGCCGCGCGAGCCGTTCCATCCGCTGTTCGGCGCGATGCCACGCACGCCGCTGATGATGGAGCTGCAGATCACCAAGGAGTACCTGGGTTTTGCGACGCACCTGGTGTACCTGGGAACGCTCTACGAAGAAGTGCTGCAGGCCGACACCCATGCCCGTGGCGAAGGCTCCACGGTTGCCCGCGTGGTCGATGGTTCGCTGGAGGGCCACGCACTCACCGGTATCGCCGGCGTCGCCAACATCGGCATGGACCGTACCTGGAGTGGCTCGCACTTCGACCAGGCCAACTGGTACGCCTTCGGCCGACTGGCATGGAACCCGCAGCAATCCGCGCGCGCGATTGCCGAAGACTGGGCAGCGCTGACGTTCTCGCCCGACCCGCAGGTGACCGGCCCGATCGTGCGGATGATGATGGACTCGCGCGAGGCGGCAGTGGATTACATGACGCCGCTGGGCCTGCATCACCTCATGGCACGCGGCCATCACTACGGCCCCGGCCCCTGGGTGGACGGCGGTCCACGTGCGGACTGGACGTCGGTGTACTACCACCGCGCCGGCCGCGACGGCATCGGTTTCGACCGCAGCGCCAGCGGAAGCAACGCCGTGGGCCAGTACGCGCCGCAGGTGGCCGAGGTCTATGGCGACCCCGAGCGCGTGCCCGAGTCACTGCTGTTGTGGTTCCATCATGTGCCGTGGGAACGCCGCATGCGCTCGGGCAGGACGCTCTGGGAGGAACTGGTCGGGCGCTATTCGCGCGGCGTGCGCCAGGTGCACTCGATGCAGGCGACCTGGGCCGGCCTGCGCGACCGGATCGATCCGCAGCGGCATCGGCACGTCGCGGCGTTCCTGCAGATCCAGCACGACGAAGCGCAATGGTGGCGTGACGCCAGCGTGGCGTACTTCCAGTCGCTCAGTGGCCGGCCGCTGCCCGCCGGCGAACAGCCGCCGCCGCATCCGTTGTCGTACTACCAGACGTTGCAGTTTCCGTTCGCACCGGGAGATGGCCGATGAGCAGGTTCGGAGCAGTCGGGTGTGCGCTGTTGATGATGGCCGCGGTAGTGGTGGCGATGCCGGCCTCGGCGCGGGAAGTGGCGGGCCTGCTGCATCCCCTGTTCAGGGATCACGCCGTCCTGCAGCGCGACCGGCCCATTGCGGTCTGGGGGCACGCAGGCCCCGGGCAGGCGGTTTCCGTGACGTTTGCCGGGCAGGCGGTCAGCACCCGGGCGGATGCCGCAGGCGGCTGGCAGGCGACGCTGCCCCCGGTGGCCGCGGGCGGTCCGCATACGCTGGAGGTAAACGCCGGGACACGTCGGGAGATGGCGCGCGACGTGCTGGTCGGCGACGTGTGGCTGTGCTCGGGCCAGTCGAACATGGAACTGCCGGTGTGGCGCTCGCTCAACGCAGCCAGCGAGATCGCCGCAGCCACGATGCCACGGATCCGGCTGTTCACCGTGCCGCAGCACGCCGCCGTGCAGGCACAGGAGAGCTTCAACGGCAGCACTGCCTGGACATCGGCAACGCCTGATACGGTGCGCGATTTCTCCGCCACCTGCTTCTACTTCGCGCGCGAACTGCAGCGCACCGTCGACGTGCCGATGGGGCTGATCGAGGCGGCGTGGGGCGGCTCGCGGATCGAGGCCTGGACCAGCGTGGGTGCACTGCGAGAGCAGGGTGGCCTGGACGAGCCCCTCGATATCCTCGCGCGGTCTGCGCGTGATCCGCTGGAGGCACGCGCAGCCTGGGGCCGCTACTGGCAGCACTGGTGGGCCATGCGTGACGGCGCGCTGCCCGGCGACGAACCTTGGCGCGCGGACACCGATGACGGCGGCTGGTCACGCGCACCGGCCGCGCTGGGGGCGTGGGAGCGGTGGAACGTGCCCGCGCTTGCCGACTACAACGGCATGGTCTGGTATCGCACGCAGGTGGTGCTGAGCGCTGAACAGGCTGCACGCGGCGCGACTCTGGAGCTGGCATCGGCCGACGAGGTGGACGTGACCTGGGTGAACGGCGTGTCCGTGGGCAGCCAGTACGGCTCCGGCCAGAGGCGCTACCCGTTGCCCGGCGGCCTGCTGAAAGCAGGGTCAAACAGCATTGCGGTCAACGTGCTGGACACCTACGGTGAAGGCGGCCTGGTTGGCCCCGCCACGGCATACGGCCTGCAGTTCGACAACGGTGAGCGGGTGGCACTGCAGGGTCCGTGGAAGTACCGGGTGGCGCCGGGCCAACAGGCGCCGCCATTCGCCCCCTGGCAGGCCGCCACCGGGCTGTCGACGCTGTACAACGGAATGATCGCACCGCTCGGCGCTTTCGGGCTGCGCGGCATGCTGTGGTACCAGGGTGAATCGAACACCGGTGATGGCGCGGCGTACGCGGCGCGGTTGCGTGCGCTGCGCGACGATTGGCGGCGTCAGTTCGGTGCGCGCACGCCACTGCTGTTCGCGCAGCTGGCCAGCTATGGCCAGCCACCGGTTTCGCCCGCCGACAGCGGTTGGGCGCAGGTGCGCGAGGCGCAGCGGCGCGTCGCCGCCGAGGATGCGCAGAGCGGGCTCGCCATCGCCATCGACATCGGCGATGCCTACGACATCCACCCGCCGAACAAGCAGGAGCTCGGGCGCCGCCTGGCGCGCGTGGCCCGCTACGTGGTGTACGGCGAGCAGGATCTGGCACCGTCAGGTCCGCGGGCGGTCACCGCCGTGCGGACGCCCACGGCCGTCGCCATTGCGTTCGAGGATGTCGAAGGCGCGCTCACCGCGACCGGCGCACTGCGTCCGATCGGCTTTGAACAGTGCGAAGCCAGGGGCCATGCGCGCCACTGCGAGTACGCCGACGCCGAACTGGATGCACGCCGGATCCTGCTGCGAGGCCCGCTGTCGACGCGCGCAACGCATGTCCGCTACTGCTGGGCCGATGGCCCGGTGTGCACGCTGCGCGATCGCAGCGGGGCGCCGGCCGGCCCGTTCGAACTTCCCATTGCCGAAGCCGAGGCCCGACGATGATGACGTTGTCCACGCAGTCCCCTGTGGCCCGCGACAGGGCCGGCCTGAGATCCATGGCGCGCAAGCTGCTGGCGGCAGTGTTCCTGCTGTCGGCCGCAGCCGCCCGGGCCAGCGCGCCGCCGGACGCTCCGCCGGTGTACTTCGACTGGTTCGAGTACCGCGGCAATGACCAGGCGTTTGAAGTGCCGCTGCCGGCCGGGCACTACCGCAATCCGGTCCTGGCCGGCTTCCATGCCGATCCCAGCATCGTGCGCGCGAACGGCCGGTTCTACCTGGTCAATTCCAGCTTCACCTACTTCCCGGGCATTCCGGTGTTCGAAAGTGCCGACCTGGTGCACTGGAAGCAGATCGGCAACGTGATTGACCGCCCAACGCAGCTGGATTTCGACGGGCTGAGCGTGTCGCGCGGCATCTTCGCCCCCACCATCGAGTACCACGACGGGGTCTTCTACGTGGTGACCACGGCCACCGACAGTGGCGGCAACTTCATTGCCACGGCGCGCGACCCGGCCGGGCCGTGGTCCGATCCGCACTGGCTGCCCGGCATCGATGGAATCGATCCATCACTGTTTTTCGACGACGACGGCAAGGTGTACCTGATCAACAACGATGCACCGCCCGGTCCGCCGCGCTACGACGGGCACCGCGCCATCTGGATGCAGCAGATCGATCTGCCGGCATTCAAGCCGGTCGGGCCACGCCGGGTGCTGGTTGATGGAGGCGTGGAGCCGGCGAAGAATCCGATCTGGATCGAGGGACCGCACATCTACAAGCGGGAGGGCTGGTATTACCTGTCCGACGCTGAAGGAGGTACCGGGCCGCAGCATTCACAGGTGGTGCTGCGCAGCCGCGCGGTGTGGGGACCCTACGTTCCCTATGCGGGCAATCCGATCCTGACCCAGCGCGAGCTGCCGGACGACCGTCCGCTGCCGATCACCAATGCCGGCCACGCCGACCTGGTCGAAGGCCCGGATGGCTCGTGGTGGGCGGTGTTCCTGGCCAGCCGCAACTATCAGAAGCGCCGCTACAACACCGGGCGCGAGACCTACCTGTTGCCGGTGCGATGGCAGGATGGCTGGCCGCAGATCCTGCCGACCGACCAGGCCATTCCCTACGTGGCCAAGGCGCCGTCATGGATGCAGGGCGAGGCATCGCAGGCCCCGTCGACCGGCAATTTCGTGGCGCGCGACAATTTTGATGGCCCAGCGCTCGATCGCCAGTGGCTGCGCGTGCGCGTGCCCAGGCATGCCTGGGCTGACCTGCACAAGCGCCCCGGGATGCTGGCCGTGCACCCGCTTGCCGAGGATCTGGACACGTTGCGCAATCCGGCATTTCTCGGCCGGCGCCAGCAGCATCTGCGCTTCGAGGCGAGCACCGCGATGACCCCGCCAGCCCCTGGTGTCGCCGCCGGTCTGGCGGCGTTCCAGAGCGAGGCGTACTGGTACTTCCTCGGCGTTCGTGACCTTGGCGGGGGGCGCCTCTCGCTCTTCCTCGAAGCGCGTGACGGGGGTGGCAGCACGCGCACGCTGGCCAGCCGTGACGTGCCGGCGTCTGCAGCACTGCGCCTGAAGATTGCCGGCAACGAGGGCGCCTACGCGTTCTCGTTCGACACCGGCGACGGGCAGGGCTGGCAACTGCTCGCGGGCGACGTGGACGGCACCGTTCTGAGTACGGACCGGGCAGGCGGCTTCGTGGGCGCACTGCTGGGTCCCTTCGCGCGCGACGAGCGCACCGGGAGAAGCAAATGAGACTGTCGATTTCGTCCAGGACCCGCCGCCGTACGTGGCGTGGCCGGGCCACCCTGTTCGTCCTCACCTGCGTGGCGGCCGCGGCGTCCGCGGCCGCGCCACGGCCCTGGCTGGATGCCTCGGCAAGCTTCGAGCAACGGGCCGCCGCACTCGTCGCGCAGATGACCCTGGAAGAGAAGGCCGCGCAGATGCAGAATGCTGCACCGGCAATTGAACGGCTGGGTGTGCCCGCCTACGACTGGTGGAATGAGGGGTTGCATGGCGTCGCACGGGCGGGGCAGGCCACGGTGTTTCCGCAGGCAATCGGCCTGGCCGCGACCTTCGATGTACCGTTGATGGGGCAGGTGGCCACGACCATCAGCGACGAGGCCCGCGCGAAGCACCACCAGTTCCTCCGAGAAGGCGCGCATGGCCGTTACCAGGGCCTGACCTTCTGGTCGCCGAACGTCAACATCTTCCGCGACCCGCGCTGGGGGCGCGGACAGGAGACCTATGGCGAGGATCCGTACCTCACCGCGCGCATGGGCGTGGCCTTCGTACGTGGCCTGCAGGGCGACGACCCCGTCTACCGCAAGCTGGACGCCACCGCCAAGCACCTGGCCGTGCACAGCGGCCCGGAGGCCGACCGCCATCACTTCGATGCACGCCCGAGCCGGCGCGACCTGTATGACACCTACCTGCCGGCGTTCGAAGCGCTGGTGAAGGAAGGCGAAGTGGATGCGGTCATGGGCGCCTACAACCGCGTGTACGGCGAGTCCGCCAGTGCCAGCCGTTTCCTGCTGCGTGATGTGCTGCGACGCGACTGGGGCTTCAAGGGCTACGTGGTCTCTGACTGCTGGGCCATCGTCGATATCTGGAAGCACCACCATATCGTCGCCACGCGCGAGGCCGCCGCGGCGCTGGCGGTCAGGAACGGCACCGAGCTGGAATGCGGCCAGGAGTACGCCACGCTGCCTGCGGCAGTGCGCCAGGGGCTGATCAGCGAAGCGGAGATCGACGATGCGGTGACCCGCCTGTTCACCGCTCGGATGCGCCTGGGCATGTTCGATCCGCCGGAGCGGGTGCGCTGGGCGCGCATTCCGGCCTCGGTGAATCAGGCGCCGGCCCATGATGCGCTGGCCCTGAAAGCCGCGCAGGCATCGCTGGTGCTGCTGAAGAACGACGGCGTCCTGCCGCTGTCGCGCGACACCAGGCGCATTGCCGTGGTTGGACCCACCGCCGACGACACCATGGCGCTGCTCGGCAACTACTTCGGTACACCGGCCGCGCCGGTCACCATCCTGCAGGGCATACGCGAGGCGGCCAAGGGCGTTGAAGTGCGTTATGCCCGCGGCGTGGACCTGGTGGAAGGGCGCGACGACCCCGGTGCCACGCCGTTGATCGAGCCGACCTTCCTGCGGCCCTCAGCGGACTCGCCCGAGCGCGGCCTGCGCGGCGAGTACTTCCGCACGCCCGACCTGTCTGGCACTCCGGCCCTGGTGCGTACCGACGCGCAGATCGGCTTCCGCTGGGACCGCGGCTCGCCGACCGACAACCTGCTGGCACGCGGCGAAGCGGCACCGGGGCAGGGGATTCCCGACGACCGCTTCAGCATCCGCTGGAGTGGCCAGCTGCTGCCCCCCGTGTCCGGTCGTTACCGGCTGGAGGTGGCCGGCGATGATGGCTACCGCCTGTACCTGGACGGCAAGCGTGTGATCGATCACTGGGTGAACACGGATCGCCTGCATGCCGAAGGTGTCGAACTCGACCTGCAGGCGGGGCGTGCCTATGACCTGAAGCTGGAGTACTACGACGACCAGCGCGATGCCGGCGTGCGCCTGGGCTGGCGCATGCCCGGTGCCAAGGCGCCGTTCGATGAAGCGCTCGATGCCGCACGCGATGCCGACGTGGTGGTGTTTGTCGGAGGCCTTACCGGCGATGTCGAAGGCGAAGAGATGACGGTCAACTATCCGGGCTTTGCCGGTGGCGACCGCACCGACCTGCGGTTGCCCGCGCCGCAGCGCACCCTGCTGGAGGCCCTGCACGCTACCGGCAAGCCGGTGGTGATGGTACTCACCGGCGGCTCGGCCATCGCCGTGGACTGGGCGCAGGCGCATCTGCCGGCGATCCTGATGAGCTGGTACCCCGGGCAGCGCGGCGGCACCGCCGTCGGCCAGGCGCTGTTCGGCGACATCAATCCGGCGGGTCGCTTGCCGGTCACCTTCTACAAGGCCGGCGAAGTGATGCCGGCATTCGACGACTACGCGATGGAGGGCCGCACCTACCGCTACTTCCGCGGCACGCCGCTGTACCCGTTTGGTCACGGGCTCTCGTACACGCGCTTCGATTATGGAGCGCTCCGCCTCGATGCGGACACCATCGGCGCCGATGGCCGCCTGGGCGTGACGGTGGATGTGACCAATGCGGGCACACGCAGCGGTGACGAAGTGGTACAGCTGTACGTGCGGCGCGAACACGCCGGCAGCGGCGATGCCGTGCAGGAACTGCGTGGCTTCCAGCGCGTCCAGCTGGCCCCGGGCGAACGCCGCACGGTGACGTTCACCCTGCAGGCGGCGCAGGCCCTGCGCCACTATGACGAGGCGCGTGCGGCGTACGCGGTGCAGCCCGGTGCCTACGAGGTCAGGGTGGGGGCATCCAGTGCCGATATACGTGCGCAGGGCAGGTTTAACGTGGTGCCCGCGCATGACTGATCGCCCCCGCCGGCATCGGTTCCTCTTCGACCAGATTCCTTTTCAAGGACGTCCGCTGCATGGCAAGCACTGAACACGCGCTATCGGTACGCGAGAAGCTCGGCTACAGCCTGGGCGATCTCGCCGCCAACCTGATCTTCCAGACCCTGATCACCTACCTGGCGTTCTTCTACACCGACGTCTACCGCCTGCCGGCTGCCACCGCGGCCACGATCATCTTCGTGGTGGGCCTGCTGGGTGCGTTCGTGTTCACGCCCTTGATCGGCATCGCGGCTGACCGAACGTCCACCCGCTGGGGCCGCTTCCGCCCGTGGATCCTGTGGACGGCCATTCCCTTTGGCGTACTGTCGCTGCTGGCGTTCAGCACCCCGGACCTGGGCGAGCGCGGAAAGGTGATCTATGCACTGACCACCTACGCGCTGCTGGTCTGCGTCTACGCCGCGAACAACCTGCCGTACTCGGCGTTGAGCGGCGTGCTGACCGGCAGCATGGCCCAGCGCAACAGCCTGTCGGCCTACCGCTTCGTGGCGGTGATGATCGCGCAGTTCATCATCCAGGTGCTGCTGATGCCGCTGGTGCTGATCCTGGGTGACGGCGACCGGGTGCGCGGCTTCGAACAGGTCATGACCGCCTTCGCAGTGATCGGCACGGTGTTCTTCCTGATCACCTTCGCCACCACCCGCGAGCGCATCGTGCCGACGCGCGAGCAGACCGGCGGCATAGTGCAGGACCTGTCCGACCTGCTGCACAACCGCCCGTGGCAGGTGATGCTGGCGCTGACCGTGCTGGTGTTCATCAACCTGGCGTTGAAAGGCGGCACCTACATCTATTACTTCCAGTACTACATGAGCGAAGCGGCGCTGGCCGGCTTCCTGGAAAACTCAGGCTTCAACGGCCTGATCCGTGCATTGAATGGCGCCCTCGCCAGCGCCGGCTTCGCGGCGTTCACCTGGCCGAAGGACGCGGCCACCTCGGCGTTCAGCCTGTTCAACGCGTGCGGCATCCTCTGCATGATCCTGGGTATTGGTGCATCACGGCGGCTGGCGGATCGCTTCGGCAAGCGCGACGTCTTCGGTGGCGCCCTGTTTGTCTCGACCCTGTTCCTGCTGGCCTTCTACCTGTTTCCACCCACGGGCGTGGCGGTGGCCTTCGCTGCCTTCATGCTGCATGGCTTCTGCTATGGCATCACCATCCCGTTGCTGTGGGCGATGATCGCCGACGTCGCGGACTACTCGGAGTGGAAGAACCATCGGCGGGCGACCGCGATCATCTTCTCGGCGATGCTGTGCGGGCTGAAGATCGGCCTCAGCGTGGGCGGCGCACTGGTCGCCGCGATCCTTGCCCACTACGGCTACCAGGCAGGCCTGGTGCAGCAGCCTGAGGCCGTGGTGCAGGGCATCCGCTTGACCGTAAGCGTCTACTGCTCCCTTCCTTTCCTGCTCGCCGTGGCGCTGCTGTTCTTCTACCGGATCGACAAGCGCGCGGAAACACGCATCGAGCAGGATCTCCACCTGCGTCGCCGTTCCGCCGACGCCTCTGCGTAACGCCAAGATGACAACCATGATCGACCTCTCTGCCGGTGAAGACGGCCAGGCCAGCGAAGCCCGACTTGCACAGCTCAGCGCACACGCCATTTCGCAACCGCTGGTGACCCACATCTACACGGCCGACCCTTCGGCGCACGTGTTCGAGGGACGCCTGTACATCTATCCGTCGCACGACATCGACGGTGGCCAACCCTTCGATGATGAAGGCGGCCATTTCGGCATGCAGGATTACCATGTGCTGAAGATGGATACGCCCAACGGCACCGCCGTCGATTGCGGCATGGCGTTGCACGTGCGCGACGTGCCCTGGGCGCGGAAACAGATGTGGGCCCCCGACGCTGCCTGCCGCGATGGCCGCTACTACCTCTACTTTCCGGCCAAGGATGCCGGGGGCTGGTTCCGGATCGGCGTGGCGATCGGTGCGCGACCGGAGGGCCCGTTCGTGCCTCAGCCGGAGCCGATCAAGGGCGCGTACTCGATCGACCCGGCCGTGTTCGAAGACGACGATGGCAGCCACTACCTGTACTTCGGTGGCATCTGGGGCGGGCAGCTGCAGAAGTATCGTGACAACCAGTACAGCGAAGCGCACGAGGAACCCGCGGGCAGCGCGCCGGCCCTGGGCCCGCGCGTGGGCCGCCTGGATGCCGGAATGACCGAGCTGGCCGAACCCACCCGCGAAGTGCAGATCCTGGATGAGCATGGCCAGCCGCTGCGTGCGGACGACCATGCGCGCCGCTTCTTCGAAGGCCCGTGGCTGCACAGGTACCAGGGTCGCTACTACCTGTCGTACTCCACTGGCAACACCCACCAGCTGTGCTACGCCGTGGGTGACAGCCCGTACGGGCCGTTCACCTATGCTGGCGTGATCCTCACCCCCGTGGTCGGTTGGACCACCCACCACTCCATCTGCCAGTTCCAGGGACAGTGGTACCTGTTCTATCACGATGCGCTGATGTCCGGCGGCATTACCCACCTGCGCTCGGCCAAGTGCACGCCGCTGCACATGGAGCCGGACGGAAGCATCCGCACGATCAATCCCTATGGGGCCTGAGCGCATGTTGCCGAGGGATGATGCGCTGGCCCCGCTGCCGGCCGGTCAGCTGCACTGGCTGAGATGCGGCGAACTGGAGGTTGCGCTCGCCGCAGCGGCGGGCGGGCGCATCGCGCGCCTGCGTTACCGGGGCGTGGAATGGCTGGTGGACGCGCAGGAGACCGGGGCGGCGGCGATCGCCTGGGGCTGCTACCCGATGGTGCCGTGGGCCGGGCGCATCCGCCGTGGACAGTTCCGTTTTGACGGCATGCCGCATCGGCTGCCGCTCAACTTCGACGGGCATGCCATCCATGGGGTGGGCTTCTCGCGACCCTGGCAGATCGACCGGCTGGATGCGGCCGCAGCCGAGGTCTCGCTGCAGCTGCCGCGCGACAGCTACTGGCCCTTCGGTGGCATTGCCATGCTGGAACTGCGGTTGCAGGGGCACACCCTGCAGATGCGCCTTTCGGTCCAGGCCGGCGAGCAGGCGATGCCGGCGGTGCTGGGCTGGCACCCCTGGTTCAGGAAGCCGGACCGGTTGCTGTTCAATCCTCGCGCGATGTATCCGCGGGACAGGGAAGGTATTGCCACGCTGCCCCACGTGGAGCCCACCACCGGCCCCTGGGATGACTGCTTCGTTGCCGACGGTGACATCACGCTGGTACACGAAGGCCAACGCCTGCGGCTGAGGTCGGACCACGACCACTGGGTGGTCTACGACGCTGCGCCGCACGCCACCTGTGTCGAACCGCAGAGTGGCCCGCCGGACGGCTTCACGCTGGCACCGCACCGGCTGGAGCCTGGCCAGCGCCTCGCGTTGACGTTCGAACTGGCGTGGGTGGCGGACAGCAGCTGAAGCCCGGCCAGAGTATCGGTACGCCGCCCGGACCGGTTGTGGACCCTGGTGCCTGACACGGGCTGCGCCTCACCACCACGTGCCATCTGCTACAGGTTCCAGTCAACCCGCATGCCCGCGATCAGTGCATTCGGCAGGTCCCGCTGCCGCGCAGGTTCGTTGAACGGGTCCGGATGCACGATGTAGTGCAGGTTCGGTGCAATCCTGAGCTGCGGGGTGAGCTGGATGCCATAGCTCAGCTCCATCATCACCTGGCTTCCGTGCGGGGTGCCGCTGCCGCCGGCGGCAGCGCGGGCCAGGCGGAGGTTCTCCAGCGCGATGTCGCTGTACTTCTGCCGGGTGACGACGAAGCCGATGCTGTCCTGCGGCCGGCCGGCGAACGTGCCATTCTGCACAAGCCCGGCCTGCAGGAAGTGATCCTCGATCAGCTGCCCGGAGGTACCCTTGAGCGCCGCGCCGAAAAGAGTCAGGCCGCGGCCATTGCCATCGCCGGTAAGCTGCTGCTCGAAGCGCGCGAACGCACCGGAGCGACCATGGCGTGCCGTGTACTCCTGGCCACTGAGCAGCGCGGGAATGCCGTTGGCATCGCGCAGCGGATCGCGATAGGTCGAGTTGTCCTGCCAGCCACCGAGTTCGTAGCGGGCTTTCAGTCGTGCCGAAGCAGGGCTGCGCCAGCCGATCGTGTAGGGCACGATCCAGCCGGTGGCCTGGTTCGTATTCCACTTCAGGCCATGCTGGCCATCCTCGGCCTGGCTCGGGTCGACCTGGTAGGCACCGATGCGCACGTAGACATCGGGCGTCACCCAGGCCGTGGCGTCGGCCATCCAGCTTGATACGGGCCACCAGGTGAAGTTGCTGGTGCGGAAAACGTAGGTCGGGTTGCCGCACGCCGAGTTGCCCTGAAAGTACTGGCACAGCTCCGACCCGAGGTGGTGGATGTTGGCGACGCTGCGACCGGCCTCCAGCACCAGCCGGTCGTTGAACAGCTTCTGTTCCAGGGTCAGGTTGGCCAGGCGGGTCCCCTGGCCGCCGTAGATTTCCTGCACCGAGGTGCTGTTGCCGGTGCTGCTGTTGGCGAGGTTGGTGCCGTGGCGATTGATGCCATAGGCCTTGATCGTGGCCCCCCGCCAGCCGAACGCAGCGTCGAGGTCAACATCGGCGCCGAACATCAGCTGGCCGGCGTAGGCGGTGCCGCTGCGCTTGCCACCATCGAGCGTGGCGGCCGCCTCGCCGGTGTAAGCCAGTTTGGGAGTGAGGACATCACTCGCGTTGGCAGCTACGGCCAGTGAGGGCAGGGCCAGCAGGATCGCTACCGGCACCAGGCGGCAGGAAGGGCAGGTCATGGGCGGGGTTCCTTTTACAGGGTGGGGGCCGTGACCGGCTTCTTGAGGATGCGCAGTGCAATCGCGGTGACCGCCACGCCGGCCAACAGCGCCAGCAGGTAGACACCAAGATGGGTGACCGCGTTCGGGATCGGCAGCACGAACACACCGCCGTGCGGCACCTTCAACTCGACGCCTGCGGCCATCGAGATCGCACCGGCCACCGCCGAGCCGAGGATCAGCGCAGGAATGGTGCGCAGCGGATCGCGTGCCGCGTAGGGAATAGCCCCCTCGGTCACGAAGCTCAGGCCGAGCACGCCGGCGGCACCGGCGGTGCCGCGCTCCTCGGCAGTGAAGCGGTTGCTGAACAACCACGTCGCCAGCGCGATGCCCAGCGGTGGCGTCATGCCGCCGATCATGGTCGCCGCCATCGGCGTGTAGACCTGGCTGGAAATCAGGGCGGTGGAGAAGGCGTAGGACGCCTTGTTGACCGGTCCACCCATGTCAACGGCCATCATGCCGCCCAGCAGCAAACCGAGCAGGATCGCGCTGCTGCCCTCCATGCCGCGCAGCCAGTCGGTCAGCCAGGCCAGCAGTGCGGCCACCGGCGTGCCGATCACGTACATCATCAGCAGGCCGACCAGCAGCGTGCCCAGCACCGGCAGGATCAGCACCGGCTTGAGGCCTTCCAGGCTGCGCGGCAGGCGCAGCGCACGGTTGATCCAGTGCACGCCATAGCCGGCGATGAAGCCCGCGAGGATGCCGCCGATGAAACCTGCGTCCATGTTGACCGCAACCAGCCCGCCGATCATGCCGGGCGCGATGCCGGGGCGGTCGGCGATGGAGTAGGCGATGTAGCCGGCCAGCGCCGGCACCATCAGCATGAAACCGGACTTGGCGCCGATCTGGAACAGCGACCAGGCCAGCGTCCCCTTGTGTGCGTCGTCGAAGGCATAGATGCCGCCGAGTGCGAACGCCAGGGCGATCAACAGGCCGCCGGCTGTCACGAACGGCAGCATGAACGACACGCCGGTCATCAGGTGCTTGTAAGGGCCGGTGCTCCTGTTCTTTTCTGCGGCACGTCCCGAAGCCGCTGTCCCCGCGTGCACGCCGGCCTCGGCCAGCGCCTTGCGGATCAGGTTCTGGCCATCGTTGATCGCCGGTTTGGTACCACTCTTGAACAGGCGCTTGCCGGCGAAGCGTGACAGATCGACTTCGCGGTCGGCGGCGATCAGCACCAGGTCGGCGGCGGCGATTTCTTCATCGCTCAACGCGTCCTGCGCGCCGACCGAGCCCTGGGTTTCCACCCGGATCGCATGGCCCAGCACCTTGGCAGCCTGTTGCAGGCCTTCCGCCGCCATGAAGGTGTGAGCGATGCCGGTGGGGCAGGAGGTGACGGCAACGATGCGCTTGCCAGCCCCGGTGGCGGGGACACTGGCCGGCGCGGCTGCGAGCGGTGCAAGCGCGGCGACCGGATCGTCCAATACCTCGCCCAGGCTGGCATGCACGATCCGGGCATTGCCGAAGCGTGCGATGTCTGCCTCGCCATCGCCCACCAGCAGCAGTTGGGTCGCGGAGGCGGCGTCCGAGGCGGGCAGCGCGCCGGTCACGCCCTGGTCGCTGCGGATTTCGATCATCAACTCAAGCCCGCGCTGGCGGGCCGCGCGACGCAGGGCCTCGGCGGCAAGTACCGCCTCGATGCTGCGTTCGCCAGCGGCGATGACTACGGTGGAAGCGTGCATGGGAACTCCTGGAATGCTTCGGGTTCGTCCCTGCCGGAGGCATCGCGGGTGGCCCAAAGCCAACCGCTGCTCCTCCGGCAGATGTTTCAATCCAACCGCTCGATCAGTACATCGCCGGCCCCGGCGCGCACCTGCGCCGGATCGAGCCGCCGCGCGTCTCCGCTATCCAGCCGGCTCATCGAGAACGCCGTGGCCAGTCGTGCACAGGCGGCCAGGTCGAGGGAGCGCTCCAACAGCGCGGCGGCGATGCCGGCGACCATGGCATCACCGGCGCCCACCGTGCTGCCCTGGGCCAGACGCGGCGGTCGCGCGACCAGTGCGCCGGCGCGATCAATGAACAGCGCGCCGTCGGTCCCCATGGAGATGGCGACGAGTGCGACACCGCGTTCGACCAAGGCCTGGCCTGCAGCGCGCAGTGCGCTGCGATCCGGCAGCGACGTGCCGGTCCAGGCCTCCAGTTCGTGGCGGTTGGGCTTGATGGCGTAGGGCAGCGCGCCCTGCGCGCCGTCCAGCGCAGCTACGAGCGCATCGCCGCTGGTGTCCAGCAGCACGCGCGCACCGGCCGTTCCGGCCTGCGCCTGCAACCGCGCCCATGCATCGGCCGGTAGTCCGTGCGGCAGGCTGCCGGACAGCACGACCGGCAGGCCGGGCGCGAGCAGGGCGCCGAGCTGGCGCGACACCGCGTCCAGATCGGCAGCGTCCACGGCCAGGCCTGGCAGGTTGATGTCCGTCGTTTCGCCGTTGGCCTCTTCGACCAGCTTGATGTTGGTGCGGGTATGGCCCGGAACGCGCAGGCAGCCGTCAATGATGCCCCGCTCACGGAACAGCGTGCGGAACACGCCGTCGTTGCCGTCGCCCAGCACGCCCAGCGCGGTGATCGGCACGCCCCAGTCGGCCAGGCAGGCCGCCACGTTGATGCCCTTGCCGCCTGCGTCGTCGCGGGAGCTGCCGGCGCGATGCACGCGGCCTGGCTGCAGGCGGGCCAGGCGCACGGTCTGGTCGATGGCCGGGTTCAGGGTCACGGTGACGGCGCGGGCAGTCATGCGCGTGCTCCATCGAGGCCGCGCACCTGCTCGGCGGTTTCGCACCCCAGTGCGGTGCTGGCCAGCGCTTTCAGTTCGGTCATCGCGGTGCCACGCAGGCGCGCCTTCACCGCCGGGATGTCGTTCGGAGTCATCGACAGTTCGTCCACGCCCAGGCCAGCCAGCAACATGGCGCCGAAGGGATCGCCGGCCAGGCCGCCACAGACGCCGACCCAGCGCCCATGCAGCCGTGCGCCTTCAACCGTGGCACGGACCGCGCGCAGCACCGCCGGATGCAGGCTGTCGGCCTCGGCGGCGAGTTCCGGGTTCTGGCGGTCGATCGCCAGCACGTACTGGGTCAGATCATTGGTGCCGATCGAGAAGAAGTCGGCATGGCGCGCCAGTACGTCGCTCTGAGCGGCGGCAGCCGGCACTTCGATCATGATGCCGATCGGCACCACCGGCGCCTCCAGCTCGGCACGCAGGCGCTCACAGATGGCGCGCAGTGCGACCAGCTCGGTCACCGACGTGATCATCGGGAACATGATGGACAGGCGTGCACCGTCCTTGGCGGCGCGATACAGCGCACGCAGTTGCGGCTCCAGCAGGTCAGGGCGGCGCAGCAGCAGGCGCGCGCCGCGCACGCCGAGGAACGGGTTCTCCTCGCGTGGCAGTTCCAGGTGCGCCACCTGCTTGTCGCCGCCGATGTCGAGCGCGCGCACGATCAGCGGGCGGCCGTTGAGTGCCTTGGCCATCGCCAGATAGGTGGTGTACTGCTCCTCCTCGCTGGGCGTACTGCCACGTTCGAGGAACAGGAACTCGGTGCGCATCAGGCCGACGCCTTCCGCACCCTGTTCCAGTGCCAGTGGCACCTGGTCGGGCAGGTTGACGTTGGCGCCGATGTCGATGCGGTGGCCGTCGGGGGTCTGGGCGGGTTGCGCGCGTTGCGCGGCTTCGCGCTCGCGGATCTGCTGCTGTTCGGCGATCCATTCGCGCGCCGAGGCGAGATCGGCTTCGGACGGAGACAGGTAGAGCCGTCCGCTGCTGCCGTCCAGGATCGCTTCGCGGCCTGGCTGGATCGCCAACAGCCCGGCGCCGCCGGCCACCAGTGCCGGCAGGCCCAGCGTGCGCGAGAGGATGGCGGTGTGCGAGGTCGGCCCGCCCTGCGCGGTGGCCAGGCCGAGCACGCGACCGGTGTCGAGATTGGCGGTATCCGAAGGCGACAGATCTGTGGCGATCAGGATGCACGGTTGCGACGGCAGATCCGCCAGGCCACCACCTTCAGCAGAAGGGTCAAGCTGCGCCAGCACGCGTCGGCCGACATCACGCAGGTCCGCCGCGCGCCCGGCCAGCACCGGATTGCCCAGCGCCGCCAGCCCGGAGGCGATCTGCTCGATGGCCTGGTGCCATGACCACGCCACACCATGGCCTTCGACCATCAGCTGGCAGGTGCGGGTGATCAGGTCGGTGTCGTCGAGCAGCGCGGCCTGCGCCTTGAAGATCGCCGCATCCGAAGCGCCAAGGCGGCGCTGGGTGTCGTCCTGCAGGGCGGCCAGCTGCTGGCGGGTGCGGCCGAGTGCATCCTGCAGGCGTGCGCCGCCCTCGCCAAGCGGGGCGGGACGGTCAGTGACTTCCGCCTGCGTGCTGGCCAGCACATGCACCGGGCCGATCGCCAATCCGGGACTGGCGCCGATGCCAATGATCGTCGCCTGCGCTTCGGGCGGTTTCCACCCGGCGACAGGGGCTGC
Source organism: Stenotrophomonas sp. DDT-1 (assembly GCF_001580555.1). Classification (NCBI taxonomy): domain Bacteria; kingdom Pseudomonadati; phylum Pseudomonadota; class Gammaproteobacteria; order Lysobacterales; family Lysobacteraceae; genus Stenotrophomonas; species Stenotrophomonas sp. DDT-1. The sequence continues at coordinate 101,201 of NZ_LEKR01000004.1, read as the reverse complement.
TGCCTTGCGCTGGGCTGCACGCTCGGCATCAGCCCTTTCCTGTGCGACCAATCCATCCATGACCTTGCGCAGCGCAGCCAACAGCGCGGGGGCATCGGCGCCCTCGGCAGAAACACGCACGGCATCGCCCTCACGCAGCCCGAGCTGAAGCAGCGCTACCAGACTCTTGGCATCGGCCGCCTGATCGCCTGCGCGGACCTGCGCGCGGGCTGCGAAGCCGCGCGCCGTCTCGGCCCAGCGCGTGGCCGGACGGGCGTGCAGTCCGTTGGGGTAGGCGATGGTCCATTCGAAGCGCTCGGCCAGATCCACCGCTGGCGCGTGGGTGGCGGCAATCGCAACATCGCCGGCCAGCGCGTTCACGATCTCGCCCGCCTCGGTGGTGGTGAACAGCCGCTGCAGCGTGGACTCGTCCTGGATCAGCCGGGTCAAGCGGCGCAGCACCGTGATGTGGGTATCCGACTGGGCAGCGATGCCGACCACCAGACGGGTGACCTGTCCCGGGTTCCATTCCACGCCTTGCGGCAACTGCAGCACGGCGATGCCATCGCGGAGCACCAGATGGCGGTCCTCGCCAAGCCCGTGCGGGATTGCTACGCCGTGTCCCAGGAAGGTGTTCGCTAGCGTTTCGCGCCGCCCCATGCTGGCTTCGTACCCCGGCGCCACGCAGCCGGCCGCGACCAGCATCTGCGCGACCTGGGCAATGGCATCGGTCTTGTCCTGCGCCCGCGCGTCCAGGCGGATCAGTTCCCGGCTGGCCGGGGAAGGGAAGGTCTGGGGCGACAAAGGGGGCTCCGCGGAAGGGATGGCTGGGACGTATTGGGAACGTTCCCACTCGCCATTTCAATGTGCAGTGCACAAAAATCCAATAGTCCTTTGGCGTTAACATGGTCCTGGACGGCCGTCCGGCCCAGAAAAGCGCTCGATTCCGGGAACGTTACCAGTGAGCATCAGCATCAATGACGTCGCACGCGTGGCGGGGGTATCCAAGTCCACGGTGTCGCGGGTGCTCGGCGGCGGCCCGGTCAGCGAGGCCGTGCGCGGCCGGGTGGAGGCGGCGATCCGCCAGACCGGATATCACCCCAACCTGCAGGCAAGACGCCTGCGCGCCCGGCATACCGGCATCATCGGCCTGATCGTGGCCGATATCCGCAACCCGTTCTTTACCGCGCTGATCCGCGCCGTGGAGGAAGTCGCGTACCGGGAAGGCCTTCGCGTCACCCTCTGCAACACCGATGAGGACCCCGAGCGCGAGGCGCTGTATCTGCAGTTGATGCATGAGGAACGCATCAGTGGGCTGATTTTTGCGCCCACCCGGACCACGGTGGGGCGGCTGGACCGGCTCACGCTGGATTACCCGACGGTACTGGTCGATCGTGCCGCACCCGGTGGCTCGATCGACAGCGTGGTCCTCGACAACGCAGCGGCGATGGCGGGCCTGGTCGAACACCTGGCCGAGCGCGGCTATTGCCGCATCGGTGGCCTGTTCGGCAGCACCAGTACCACGGCGGCCGAACGCCGCGACGGCTATATCGCTGCAATGCGCAGGCACGGGCTGGAACCGGACTACCGCGAGGTAGAGCCCACGGCCGAGGCCGCCATCGCGACGGTCGAGCAGTGGTTGACCAGTCCTTCGCGTCCCGATGCGCTGGTGACCAGCAACAGCCTGCTGATGATGGGGGCGCTGAAGGCCGCACGCAGCGCAGGTTTGGCGATTCCAGACGCGCTGGCGCTGGCAGGCTTCGACAACGAGCGATGGACCGAGCTGGTCGAACCGGGTATTACCGTGGTCGAGCAGCCGGTTGAAGAGATGGGGCGGGCCGCGATGTCGCTGCTGCTGGAGCGCCTGCGCATGCCGGAGCTGCCGGTACGCAGACTGGTGATGACGGGAAGGTGCGTGGTCAGAGGGTCAACGGCTGCGCGATAGTCTGGCGCAGTCCATGAGGCTGGCACTGGGGTGTTGGCGGGTCGCGCGTTGTCTGCTAAAAGCCATCTGGACACGCAGACCCGATGGATCATCGCCTTGTCAGAGCCTTATTCAGCGCTGTTGCGCCTGCAGTTGCGCCACGAAGATCTCTCCAGATGGCTGGCGGCGCCCCTGCCTTCGCCATCCCGATGGTCCGACTGGCGATGCATCGCCGGGTCGTGGCGCTTGCGCAACGGTGAATGCCTGGCGTCTTCAAGCGACGAGGCGTTGGATGAACTGCTCGTAGACTGCCAGGCCCTGCTGGCCCGCTACCCCGACAATCGCGCCGCATTGAAGGCCTTCCTTGCATCCGCGCAGGCCGAGAACATCCAGGTTGCCGCCTATGACCGCACTGGTACGCACTTTGTTGCGGGATCGCTGACGTATTCGGAAAGCCTCTACGATCTCATCGCGTTTCTGACTGTGGCACGGGGCGCGGCCGATTTCCTGAAGGCGGGCGACCACGGGGTGGCACTGGTCCACGACTATCTCTGGGCAGAGGAAGGTGAGCGCGAGACCGTTGCCGCGATTGCCCTGGCCGGCCAGGGGCAATCCGGATTCCTTTCTTCCACGGACCTGGATACCGCTGCCGCGCCCTTCGACGCCTTGGTGGATGCCATGCTGGACGCTGAGGACGACCCGGCGTTTCAACCACGCAACCAGCTTGATCAACTCTGACCGGCGCCGCGTGGAATCCGGAAAAACGACAGCCAGGACCCTGATATGAAAGGACATCACGCCCGCCGCGCGCACCGCCGCATGCGTTGGCTCCTGACACTGGGCCTCGGCGCCCTGGTGGGACCCGCCGTGGCAGGCACAACGCAACCGGAACGCACCTGGCTTGTCAGTGGGGCGGAGCTCATCACGCTGCTGCAGGGCAAAGGCGCTGACGGGTTCTGCGATGGCGAACACTGCCGGGGGCTGTCCAGCGCCCGGGCCAGCAGCTATATCCTGGGTGTCGCCGATGCCAGCCGCGGTCAGTGGTGTGGGCAGGGCCGGATCCTTCCGCATGAACTGGTCGATCAGGTGTCTTCCCATCTCCGGCAGCTGCCCCGCGAGCGATTGCAACAGGATGCGTCTCCCCTGGTTGTCGAAGGGCTGCGCGCGGCGTTTCCCTGTGGTCGCGGCACATCGCCTGATGGCAGTGCCGCGCCCGGCAAGGCACGCTGAGACGCGTGGACTGGGCGTTGGCAACGCGGGTTGCAGCCTGCGTAATGAACACATCGGTGTTCTGCACGCTGGCGACACGATGCATTCACGACCGCCGACACCCGCGCCCGCGACACTGCATGCTCCTTCCTCCGCATGAGGTGCCCCATGGCCACCTGTGATGTCTGCGGCAATGACTACGACAAGAGCTTCACCCTCCAGCAGGGCGGACGCAGCGGCACCTTCGATTCGTTCGAGTGCGCCATCCATGCGTTCGCACCGCGCTGCGCACATTGCGACTGCGCGATCATCGGGCATGGCGTGGAAGGAAACGGTCATATCTTCTGCTGCGCACATTGCGCCGGTCACGCCGGTGTAAAGGGAATCGCAGACCGGGCCTGAGCCCGTTCCGGCCTGTCATGCCGGGACCAGCGAGGCGAGCCGTGCGACCCGGGCTGCACCCGAATCGGCGAGCAGCGCCATCGCACGCTGTTTCCGAGCCGGCGTCCCCGCCACGGCCTCCCGTGCCACCACTACGTCGAATTCCCTGGCGTTGGCGTCCAGCGCGGTAGCCAGGACACATGAATCGGCCGTCATCCCGCTGAGCCAAAGGCTGCGCACGCCAAGCTTGGCAAGCAGAATCGGCAACGGGCTGGCCAGGAACGCCGAATGCTTGGGCTTGAGCACGAAGTAGTGGCCGGGCAGGGGAGAGAGGAGGTCGGCAATCCGCCCGGCCGGTCCTCCGTCCCGCTGGCACTGTGCTACCTGTTGGCGGAAGTCACGCTTCCAGTCCGAGAAGTTGTCATTGGCGTAGATGACCGGCCATCCGTGGCCATCAAAGTGGTCTCTCAAGCGTCGGATCTGTGCGGCCGCCCGCTCCGCTGCTGGCGCCAGCGCCTGCGCGCCTGGGAAGTCGAAGTGACTGAACATATCGATGATCAGCAAGGCGGTCGACGGAGCATTTCCCATGGCTCAATCCCCTGTCTGCGCGTGCGGAGCTTCGACCGGCTTGGATTGCGGTGAGTCCTTCTGCCGCAGGAAGATCGTAAGTAAAACCAGGGACAGCACTGCAAGAAACTCACTCTGCCAGTTCTGCATCGATTCGAACCAGAACGTGCTGCTGGCCAGATGCTCCAGGAAACCCGGCACCGGCAACCCCTGCAGCTGCTGCTCGACCTGCTCGGCGCGCCAGCTACCCAATGCATGCAATGCAAAACTGAGCAGGAACAACAGCCCGAAGGCAATCGCAAGCGAGTGACCGTAAAGCACCTTCCATGCGCCGCCGCGACGAACCGGCCACGGCGCAGGTCCCGGCTCGATGCGGTTCTGCTCCTGCGCCGGGTCCAGGGGCCGGGATTCGGCTGAGCCACGCTGGCGCAGGCTGACGGTCAGAAGAACGTACATCCCCATCTGCAGGAACTCGCTCTCCCAGTTCTCGAATGTAGCGCTCACGAAATGCCCGGTCGCCAGGTAGTGCCAGAGGCCGATCGGCGCGCGCCCGTGCTGCGTCAACGCCTGATTGTGCACGTGATGTCCCGCAACTGCCTGCCCGACAATGAAGACGACAGTGAGTGCAAGCAGTACCAGCGAGAGACCGTTGCGTTTCCACATGCAACACCTCTTTCAGCCTGACCAGAAGCCGTGCATGCAGCTTGCGCCGGCAGCACACCATGACGCGTGAACCCGGCGCATCCAGGATGTGAGGCGGCCTCAACGCTTGCCCGTCGGATCGGGATCGGGACGCTCGTAGTCCTCGGGTACGGCCTTGGGGCCATCACCGTCGTCCGGCATGTCGTGCTCCTTCCACTTCGCTCGATCATTGCGCCGCTTGTCCGGCGTGTGCGCTTTCGATTGATCGTCCACGTCTGTTGTTGGATTGAAAGGCAGCTTGTCGTTCATGGTGAGCTCCTGTGGCGGGTGTTCGCAGCGTGCCCCGGGCCGGGTTAACGCCACGACGCCGCGGAATGAACGCTGCGCACACCTGGATGTCACCGGGGCAGGAGGACGTCCCTGCAATGCTGTCGTTCCGATCTTCTGGAGAAGCACGATGCAGGCATTGACCTATCACGGCCGCAAGGATGTGCGCGTCGAGACCGTGCCGGACCCGGTGCTGGCAGCCGAGGACGACCTGATCCTGAGGGTTACCGCCACCGCCATCTGTGGCTCGGACCTGCATCTGTACAGGGGCAAGATTCCCGATCTGCACGACGGCGATGTGCTGGGGCACGAATTCATGGGCGTGGTGGAAGAGGTCGGCAGCGGCGTAACCCATGTGAGGCCGGGCGATCGCGTGGTGATCCCTTTCGTGATCGCCTGTGGCGAGTGCTTCCACTGCCGGCTGGCCGAGTATGCCGCCTGCGAGACTACCAACCCGGGCAAGGGCGCTGCGCTGAACCAGAAGGGCCTTCTGCCTCCGGCGGCGTTGTTCGGGTACAGCCATCTGTATGGCGGCGTGGCAGGCGGACAGGCCGAATTCGTGCGCGTGCCCAAGGCGAATGTGGGCCCACTGCGCATTCCGGAAGGCGTGGCCGACGAACAGGTTCTGTTCCTGTCAGACATTCTGCCCACCGGCTATCAGGCCGCGCTGAACGCAGGGGTCAAGCCGGGCTCGACAGTGGCGATCTTCGGTGCCGGTCCGGTGGGACTGATGAGCGCGGCCTGCTGCCGGCTGCTGGGAGCGGAGACCATCTTCATGGTCGACCATCTTCGCTACCGCCTGGACTACGCGCGCCGCGCCTATGGTGTGACGCCGATCGACTTCAAGGAGATCGAGGACCCGGCCGACTACATCCTGACCCAGACCAGTGGGCGCGGCGTGGATGCCTGCATCGAGGCCGTCGGTTTCGAGGCCGAGGGCAGTGCGCTGGAGTCAGCGCTGACCGCCGTGAAACTGGAAGGCAGCAGCGGCGTGGCCATCCGTCAGTGCATCGCAGCCGCCCGCCGCGGCGGCGTGGTCAGCATTCCCGGTGTCTATGCCGGTTTCATCCACGGGTTCCTGCTGGGCGATGCGTTCGACAAGGGCCTGACATTCAAGATGGGGCAGACTCACGTGCAGGGACTGATGCCGGAACTGCTGGACGCAATCCTGGAAGGAAAGCTGGATCCGGGAGACATCATCTCGCACCGGATGCGCCTGGCCGACGCAGCGCAAGGTTATGCAATGTTCGATGCCAAGGACGACGACTGCCGCAAGATCGTATTGACTCCCTGAGCAGGCCGTCATGAGTTGGATTGTCATGGCATGTGTCTACGCAGTCTGGCTGGCCGCCGGTGCGCTGGACTTCCACTTTCACCGGCGTACCGACCTGCCGCACACGTCCGCGATGCGCGAGAGCCTGCTGCATGGGCTGCAGCTGCTGCTCATCGGCAGCGGCGTACTGGCGTGGCTCGTGCTGGAAAGCACGTGGTCGCTCGTCACGCTGCTGGCAGTCCTGGTCATCGCGCACGCAATCGCCGGCTACTTCGACACTGTCAGCGCGGACGGGCGGCGACGCATCAGCCCGGCCGAGCAGCACGTGCACAGTGTGCTCGACGCCGCTCCTTGGGTCCTGCTGGGCGGGGTGGCGTGGCAGGCCGAACCTCGATGGGCAGTCAATGTGGCACCGGCAGCACCGGCGCGGTGGTGGTTCGTATTGCTGCCGGCACTTGGCCTGGTGGTGTTGCCATGGCTATGGGAGCTGCGCCTGTGCGTGCGTGCCAGCGAACATCGCCAGCGGTGAGCGCGTGAGGAACACTGCGCCGGGTATTCATGTGGCCGCCACACCGCCAAGACAGTGATGTGACCGCAGGGCGCCTACGTTCATGACCTATCTTCATTGCAGATCGGCCATGCAGGATGTGATGTCGCCTTCTTCGCTGTTCAACCGTGCACGCCAGGTTCTCGCCCAGCAGCCCGCACTGCCTTTGCCCGGAAGTGGCCACACGCTGCAGCGCTGGCGGGCGCTGGCGGCGTGGGGCGCAGAGGATCTCTGCCTGGCCAAGGTACTGGAAGCGCATTACGACGCCCAGGCGATCATTGCCGAGCTGAACGCGCCTGTGGTTGCTGAAGGGCAGCTGCTGGCGGTATGGGCCGCAGAAGGCCCAGCCAACACCCTGCGCATCGACGCCGGCGATGGGCTGTATGGCGACAAGCCCTGGTGTTCAGGCAGCACTTGGGTGGATGCGGCACTGGTAACCGTGCGGAGCACACAGGGCGTGTGGCTGTGCCACGTGGCGGCGGAGCATTGGTGCACGCTTTCGGGTGAGCCCTGGCCGGCCGCTGGCATGGCTGGCATTCCGTCCACGACGGTGCGCTTCGACGGCGCACCGATGACGATTCTGGGAGCGCGCGACGCCTACCTGCAACGCCCGGGCTTCTGGCACGGCGGGGCGGGCATCGCGGCGGTCTGGTTTGGCGCAGCGGTGGCACTGGCTGAACGCATGCGACCAGCCTGCAGCGACGGCAACCGCGCACGGCTGCTGGGTGCAGTGGACCTTGCCCTGGGGCCGGCTGCGGCGCTGCTTCGCGAAGTGGCCGCGCGCATCGACGACGCGCCCCAGTCGGCGCATCGGGAAGACGTAGTGCGGCTGCGCTGCGTGGTCGAGCGGGCGGCGACGCGCGTCCTGGACCTTGCAGGTCGGGCGCTCGGGCCGGCGCCGATGTGCCTGGAAGACGGTCACGCCCGCCGCTGGGCGGACCTGACGGTGTTCCTCAGGCAGTGCCACGCCGATCGGGATTGGCAGTGGCTGGGTGAGCAGCGGGCAGCAGAGGAGACCGCATGGGCGCTGTAGCCAGCACACCCCTGCAAGGACAGGGAACGCAAGAACAGGCCTGGCTGCGCTGCGATTGGCTCTGGCAGCAACCGTCCACGCCCGCCCGCTCGCTGTGCGCCGACCATGACCGCCTTGTGGTCGTTGCGCCGCATCCCGACGACGAGATCCTTGGCTGTGGCGGGCTGCTCCATCAAGCCGCGGCACAGGGCATGGAGATTGGTGTCATTGCCGTGACGGATGGTGAAGCGTGTTATCCGGGTGAACCTTGGTGGACACCGGACCGCCTGCGGTCGGCGCGTCGGGCAGAGCTTGCCGCGGCGCTGGCGGAGCTTGGGATTCCGGCTGACGCCACGTTTCATCTCGGCATCGGCGATGGCGCGGTCAGCAAGCACGAACAGGGCCTGCAGGATTGGCTGCAGCAGCACCTGCAGCCGGGTGATCTGGTACTGGCGCCCTGGCGCTTCGATGGGCACCCCGATCACGAAGCGGCAGGGCGTGCAGCCTGCCGCGCCGCGCGCGCAGTGGGTTGCTGTCGCCTGGAGTACCCGGTATGGGGCTGGCACTGGCTGGATCCGGCCTGCGCGCACATGGCGTGGGAGCTCCCGCGACTTGTCGATATTTCCGCAGTGGCGTCGGTGAAACGAAGCGCGATCGCCCGGTTCCGGACGCAGACCGGCAACGTGCCAGGCCTGAACAGCCCGCCGGTGCTGCCTTCCCATGTACTGGCCCGATTTTTCCGCGATTACGAGGTGTTCCTGGCATGAGCGCGCAACCGTACTTCGATGAACTGCATGAGCAGGAAGATCCTTTTGGCTACCGCAGCCGGTGGTATGAAGAACGCAAGCGTGCATTGCTGTTGGCCAGCCTGAGCCAGCGCCAGTTCAATCGTGGCTGGGAGCTGGGTTGCTCCAACGGCGTGCTGACCGAGGCCCTGGCGGCGCGCTGCGAGCGCCTGCTGGCCACCGACATCAGCCCGCGCGCAGCGTTCCGGGCCCGCCGCAACCTGGCCCACCTGCCGCACGTGCAGGTCCACTGCGCCAGCCACCCCGAGCAATGGCCGCCGGGCCGCTTCGACCTGATCGTCTGCGGTGAGATGGGCTACTACCTGGGGACGAGCGCCCTTCGCGAGCTACGGGCCGGAATCGATGAAGCACTTCGTGACGACGGATTGCTGGTCGCCTGCCATTGGTTGCCCCCGTTCCCTGGGCGGGCGAGCCGGACCGAAGTCGTGCATCGCTGCCTGGGCGACGGCCTGCACGAAGCCTTCCACTATCGCGATGCGGACTTCGTGCTGCAAGGCTGGACGCGCGGCACGCTGTCACTGGCCCGCAACGAGGGCCTGCGGTGATAGGCGTTCTGGTCCCCGCGCACAACGAGGCAGCCAGCATGGCGCGCTGCCTGCAATCGATCCGAAGAGCTACCCTGCACCCGGGCCTGGGCGGCGAAGCAGTGGACGTGGTGGTTGCACTGGACGCTTGCTCGGATGCGACGGCGTCCATCTGCCACCAGCAGCGCGTCGGCATTGTGCGGCTGGATGCACGCTGCGTAGGGGTTGCCCGCGGCGTGGCCGCCGCCGAGCTGCTGGGTCGTGGCGCCAGGTGGCTGGCCAGCACGGACGCCGATAGCGAGGTCCCTGGCGATTGGTTGGTTGGACAACTGGCGCAGCCGTGTGATGCCTTCTGCGGACTGGTGGACATTGCGGCGACCTGCCCGTCCGAACAGCGCCTGCGCAGGGTATTCCAGGGGCGGCAGCAGTGGGGCGAGGGCCACGGGCGCATCCATGGTGCCAACCTGGGTGTCTCTGCCCATTCCTATCGTGCGGTTGGCGGTTTTCCTGCCTTGCGCTGCGGGGAAGATGTTCAGATGGTGAGGGCGCTGCAGGCCCGCGGCGCGGATGTACGCTGGGCCGGAGCTCCCGTCGTCCTGACCAGCGCCCGTCTGGAAGGGCGCGCCGCAGGGGGATTTTCGGCTTATCTGGCGGAGATGGGTGCGGCGGGTGCCCCTGCCGTGCTGACCGGGCCGGCCATTGCGTAAACACCGGCCGTTTCGCCGCACCGCAGCATGCGGTCGCGCCGTCAGGCGTCTCCGATCCAGCCCAAATCCATGAAACCCGCGCACATGGGCCCATGCGTGACGCGCTCCCTGTACGCGTTTACGGCGTGTGAACGCTGTCGCCCTTAGATTGATCGGCTGGGAGAGTAGGAGCAGCCGATGCCGAACAGCGCGATTGTCTACGCCAGCCGGGCTGTCCCCGGGTTCACGCCGGAACGCCTGGCTGCACTGATGGAAGATGCGGCCCGCTTCAATCGATCAGCGGGCGTGACCGGGGTCCTGTTGTTTGACGGGCAGCGCTTCCTGCAATACATGGAAGGCCCCGCCGACGGGCTGGATGTTGCGTTCTCCCGCGTAAGCGGCGCCCGCAGCCACACCGAACTGACCGAACTCGGGCGTGGCCGTGTCGGGCAGCGGCGGTTGCCGTTCTGGCCAATGCGCTGCCTGTCGGTCAGCGCGGGCGAGCTGCAGAGGATTGCCCTTGCTGACTGGAGCCGTTTCATCCAGCGGGCGGTAACGAGCCAGGACGAAGGGGGAGCGATGGAAAAGCTGCTTGCAATCGTTGAGCCCTACGCGAACGCCGCCTGAAGTCCGGGTCGGGTGTTAGCGTAGTGTGCAGCCGAGGGGAGGGGGCGGTGCCCCAGCGCCTGAAGGCCCTCATCCGCGCCTACAACGGGGCAGCGATCATTGCCGTGCAGGAAACCTCCTGCGCCAGAAGGGACGAATGTGCCCCACCGCGCGATCGCCTACGCAAGTGAGGCGATACCGGGCTTTCCATGGACCATGTGGACGACCTCGCCAGGGCCGCCGCCGGCTTCAACTTCGAATCCGGCGTTACGGGTGTGCTTCTTTATGATGGGCTCCGCTTCCTCCAGTACATCGAGGGACCGGAAGACAGCATCAACGTGGTGTACAGCCGCATTCTCAGTGCCCGCAGCCATCGCGAACTGATCGAACTGGGCCGCGGCAGGGTTTCAGGCCGGTTCTTTCCTTATCGGTCGATGCGGTTGCTGTGGGTTGAGGCCTCCGAGATCCGCAGCGTGGCGCGTAGCAACTGGGACGGGCTCTCCCGTGGTGGTGCGCTGCGCCAGCTGAGCCTGGTGGTGGCCCCGCACCTCGGTTGACCGCTGCGGTTGGGGTCAGTGTGCGGAAGGGGGTGCGCAGGCGTCGCCCACCACGCGCCGCACCGTCTCCTGCAACTGATCGACGTGGAACGGCTTGGCCACGAAGGCGGCGCGGCGGTGGCGCTGTGGCACCAGCTGGTCATAGACCGCAGAGACGAACAGAAAAGGGATGCCAAGTTCCGCCAGGCGATCGGCGACTGGAAACACCACGCCGTCACGAAGCTCGACGTCCAGCACGGCGCCGTCGAACCGCTGGGTGTCCAGTAGCCCCAGCGCGTCGAACACGCTGTAGGCGTGTGTCACCTGGTCGCCTGCCTCCTCAAGTGCATGTTCCATCAGTACTGCCAGGTCGAGCTGGTCTTCCACCAGCAGCAGGTTGCATCTGCGCTGGCTCATTCCGGATTGCATGTGTGCAGTCTGTATTGCTTCGGGAGTGCCAGTCTGTGCTGTGCAGCATCAATACGGCGCGTGCGGGTTGTCAGCCCCGCGCGAAGCCCGTGCAGCGCGCTTCCAGCACCGTCGAGGCAGCGTGCAGGGCCGGATGGCGTTCGTTGACGGCGCCTTGGCGCGTGCCATGGATACTGCCGCCGTCCCCCGCATTGGAGCTTCTCTCATGCCGCTATCTGGAAACGATTCTGCTTCCCCACGCGTGCTGCGTGTCGAGTGCATGCCGCTCGACTGCGGTGGCACTGCGATCGTAGTGGAACTGGACCGCATGCCTGAACGCACGTGGATGAAGTCGCTCAAGCGGGCGCTGCAGGCCGACGATCTCCTGGAGGGCGCGCACGCCAAATTCGATGGGCGCTTCGTGTATGTCGTGGGCGTGGAAGGCGGCGCTCATCGTATGCAACATCGTGTGGTACAGGCGCTGGTGGCAACGGACGCTCCGCGCGCGTCGGGCGGCAGCCGGCAAGGTCAAGCCGGCGGCGCGGCACTGTCCAGCCCGATGCCCTGATCGCGGACCGGGGCCAGCCCGCAGTCCGTGCATGTTATCGCTGCATCAGGGCCGCGTGCAGCGGCCACCTCCAGCGGTTCACAGCGCCCGACAAGGCGGTGATTGCCAGCGCTCCACCATGTTCTCCGGAGGCATGTCGCCCCAGACCGGAGATCGAGATGGCAGACCACAACGACACCCGACGCGAACGCCTGCTGAAATGGCTGCAGGATGCCTACGCCATGGAACAGGAAGCGGAGACCATGATGAAGGCCATGGCTTCGCGGATCGAGAACTACCCCCAGCTCGCTGCCCGGATCGGCCAGCACGTCCAGGAGACACAGGGGCAGGCCGCTTCCCTGCGGCAGTGCATCGAGGCGCTGGGAGGAAGCGTGCCCACGGCGAAGGGATTGTTCGCCAGCATGACCGCCGCCATCCACGCCGCTGGCAACACCCTGATGGAAGATGAGGTAGTCAAGAGCGTTGGCCTTTCGTTCGGCTTCGAGAACACCGAGATCGCCACGTACCGGGCGCTGGTGATCGCTGCCGAGCGCGCCGGCGCGCCCGACATCGCGGCGGTGTGTGGCCAGATCCTGCAGGAAGAGGTTGCCATGGCGCGCTGGCTGGAGGACCACCAGGACGGCCTGGTCGGTGCGTTCCTCAACCGTGACGAAACACCTGGCGCCCAGGCCAAGCGTTGACCGCGAAGCCAGCCCACGCCAGCCACTGGAGAAATCCTCATGTTCTTTCATCACAAGAAACTGATGTATACCGTGCGCGTCCGCGAATCCAATCCGCAGCTCGCCAGCCTCATGCTTGAGCAGTTCGGCGGCTCGCAGGGCGAGTTGGCCGCCGCGATGCGCTACTTCACCCAGGGACTTGGCGAATGCGATCCCGGGCGCAAGGACCTGCTGATGGACATCGCCACCGAGGAGATCAGCCACCTGGAGATCATCGGCACCATCATCGCCATGCTCAACCGCGGGCCCAAGGCGATCCAGTCCGAAGGGCTTGCCGAGGCCGAGGACATGCGGCTGCTGGGCCAGAACAGCACCAGCCACACCGAACAGATCCTGTACGGCGGCGGCCCGGCGCTGGTCAATTCCAGCGGGGTTCCGTGGACAGCCGCCTACATCGACTCGATCGGCGACCCCAGCGCCGACCTGCGCTCGAACATTGCGGCCGAAGCGCGCGCCAAGCTGGTGTATGAGCGCCTGATCAACGTCACCGACGACCCGGGCATCAAGGATGCGCTGCGCTTCCTGATGACCCGCGAGATCGCCCACATGAAGTCGTTCGAGAAGGCGCTGCACAGCATCCAGCCCAACTTCCCACCGGGCAAGCTGCCGGGGGATCCCGCGTTCACCGATCTGTACATGGACATGTCGCAGGGCGACGGCGCCGACAACCTGCAGGGCAGTTGGAACAGCGGCGAGCTCTGGGAGCGGGTCAGCGACCGCGAGGCACAGGCCGCTGTGGACGGTGGCGACGGCAGCGGCACGGTAGACCTGGATCCGCGCGAACAAGCGGCGGTGCAGGCCATGACCCTGCGCACGCTCTCCGACCCGGAAGCGCGGCCGACCACCGGGGCCGAGCTGGGGGCCGGCCCGGGCGCGGGCGCACTGGACCTGCCGCCACGCGAGCCGTGAAAAACCTGGGGCGCGCGCCTGCGGCGCCCCAGTTGAAACGCCCGTGAGTGACGCGAGGGCGCACGAAAGTGGGCGGACATCACGTCCGCCCACGAAGGGGTACATCGGGTTTCAAAGCCGATCAGCGCTGCTGGCCACCGCGGTTGTTGCCGCCGCCACGTTCCTGCTGTTGCTGCCCGCCTCCCTGGTTGCCGCCCTGGTTGCCACCACCGCGACTGTTCTGGCCGCCTTCGCGGCCGATGTCGGCCATGTGCTGGCGGTCCTGGCTCACTGTTTCGCCGCCCTTGCGGCCGGCCTCGCGTGCTTCTTCCGAGCTGAATTCATGGGCGTTACGTGACTCGTGCGCGGCACGTCCACCCTTGGCGGCGATCTCGCGCTGCTTGTCCTCGTCCATCGAAGCGAAACCGCGGTTGCTGTTGCCCTGGTTCTGGTTCTGGTTGGCCATGGAAAGTCTCCTTGGGTTCAGCCGCCCGATTGGCGGCAGCGACCATCTTCCAGATCCGGCGCTAGACGGCGGTGGCATGGCTGCCAGCGTGGCCTCATCCGGAAGCCCGCGATTCCTCATCCTGCCTCCACGAACCATGGTGCACGCGTGTGCGCACCGGCAGGCACGTCTTCCGCAACCCAACCGCGCGTCAACGCGATGCGGAAGGGACACGCCACTGTTCGACGCAGCGTCCACACCGATCTCACCGCGCGTACGCTCCGCGTGGCTATGGTAGAGCGGTCTGCAACAAGCGGTGGTGCCATGCCTTTTCGAGCAATTGCCTACGTAAGTGAAGCCTCCCGCAACCTGACGGAACAGCGGCTGCAGCAGCTTGTGGCGGAGGCGGTGCAGTTCAACGAATCCGTCGATGTGACCGGCACACTGCTGTTCGATGGCTCGCGCTTCCTGCAGTACCTGGAAGGCCCGGAGACAGGAATCAAGGCCGCTTACATGCGCATTCTGGGAGCCAGCAGCCACAGTGGGATCGTCGAGCTGAACCGGGGCAGGGTGGGGCGTCGACAGTTTCCGCACTGGCGGATGCGTAGCGTGCGGGTGGATGAGCTGGCGCTGGGAAAGATCGCCATCTCCGACTGGACCGGCTTCGTGCGCAGCGCGTCGGCGCTCGACTCGGGGAAGAGTGCACTGGATCGTCTGCTGTCGGTTTCGCAGTCGCACACGGAGGCAGGTGCGGGCGGCATCACCGAACCGGACGGGCAGCTGGCACGATGAAGGCCGCAGCCGCCCCGGTTGCGCCCGCCCCACCACGCGTCGGTTGTGCGGGATGGTCGCTGCCGCGGGCGGATCAGGAAGCGTTCGGCGCGGGCGACAGCCTGCTGCAGCGTTATGCCACACGCCTGCCGATGGTGGAGATCAACTCGTCCTTCTATCGACCGCACCAGCCCAGGACTTACGCGCGATGGGCCGCGAGCGTGCCGGAGGGCTTCCGGTTCGCGGTGAAACTGCCGCGCGAGATCAGCCATGAGCGTCGGCTGCGCGATGCAATGCAACCGCTCGAACAGTTCCTTGAAGGCGTGCTGACGCTGGGTGGAAAGCTGGGGCCGCTACTGCTGCAGTTGCCGCCAAGCCTGGTGTACGACGCGGCCACGACCAGGGAGTTCCTGCGGGGCCTGAGTTCACGCACCCAGGCCGATGTGGCGTGCGAGCCGCGCCACCCGAGCTGGTTCACGCCGGAAGTGGATGCGCTTCTGAGCGCGCATGGCGTGGCACGGGTCGCCGCGGATCCGGCACGGGTGCCGGCGGCAGCGATCCCCGGCGGTGACCGCACGTGGAGCTACTGGCGCTGGCACGGCCAGCCGCAGATCTATCGCAGTGCGTACAGCGAGCAGACCCTGGCGAAGCTGGCGCAACGGCTGCAGCGCGAAGCCGATGCGCAACGGCCGGCCTGGTTCGTACTGGACAATACCGCACTCGGCCACGCCACCCGCAACGCCCTGCGCCTGCAGGCGCTGCTGCAGGAGAACGCCCATGCCTGAAGGTCCTTCCATCGTGCTGTTGCGGGAAGCGGCGAGCCATTTCAAGGGGCACGTGGTCCGCACCGTGTCCGGTAACAGCCGCATCGACCTGTCACCGCTGCAGGGCCGCCGGGTCAAGGCGGTCCGCAGTTGGGGCAAGCACTTCCTGCTGGAATTCAGCCGCCACGCGCTGCGCATCCACCTGATGATGTTCGGCAGCTGGCGCATCGACGAACGGAAGCCAACCCCGCCGCGTGTATCCCTGATGTTCGACAATGGCGAGCTGAACTTCTATGCGTGCTCCGTGCGGCTGATCGATGAGCCGTTGGACGATGTCTACGACTGGCGCGCGGACGTGATGAACGAGGCCTGGGATCCGAAGCTGGCCCGGCGCAAGCTGAAGGCCCTGCCGGACGTCATGGTCTGTGATGCGCTCCTGGACCAGACCGTCTTCGCCGGCGTGGGCAACATCATCAAGAACGAGGTGCTGTTCCGGATAGGCGTGCATCCCGCCTCCCGGCTGGGCGACCTGCCGCCACGAAGGCTTACCGCCTTGATCGAGCAGGCTCGCGCCTACAGCTTCGATTTCCTGGAGTGGAAGCGCCGCTTCGAGCTGAAGAAGCATTGGCAGGTGCACACGAAAAAGGTCTGTCCCCTGTGTGGTGGCCCGATCAGCAAGCTCTATCTGGGGACGACGCGGCGACGCACGTTCTTCTGTCCCAATGATCAGGTACTGTACGGGACCTGAGGCTGCCGTCCGTGGCAGCCGTATTCCGCGGCGCGCCGATCAGGCGGCCTGTGCAGCCTTGGCGTTGCCGCCGCCCTTGGCCAGCAGGGTCAGCTTCTCGTCGGTGGCCTTCTCTTCCTCCAGCGTCTCCAGCAGCAGCGGTAGGGCGTCCTTGTAGCCCAGCTGCTTGGCCAGCGCGGCGATGGTGCCGTAGGACGCAATCTCGTAGTGCTCGACCTTCTGCGCGCCGCCGATCAGGGCGGCATCGCGCACAGGGCCCTTGTCGATGCTGTCGATCACTTCCTTGCCTTCCTCCACCAAGCCCTCCATCGCCGCACACTTGATGCGCTTCAGGCGAATGCCGAGCACCTCCACCACCTGATCGATGCGTTCGATCTGGCCCTGAGTTTCTTCCAGGTGTGTTTCGAACGCTGCGGCCAAGTCCGGGTTCTCGGCCGCACGGGCCAGGCGCGGGAGGGCCTTGGTCAGCTGCTTCTCGGCACTGTAGATATCCGAGAGTTCATGGATGAACAGGTCTTCCGCCGTCTTGATAGCCATACTGGGCTCCGCAGTGAGTGGAGTGCTCAGCGTAGGTCCTGCCCGGTTGCGATCGGGCAGGGGCCAGGTGAAGGCGGCATGTGAGCGCCCGCAGGATTACTGCGCACGGTCTTTACGAGAGTGCGCCCGAACCACACGGCATGCAGCGCTCCTTCCTGGACTTGATGTCTGCAGCGGTCTTCGCCAGTGCCTCGTAGCGCTGGCGAATCTCCTCAAGATGCGCCGGCTCCATCGACTCCAGGTTCAACAGCTCCTGGTTGGCGTCCTTGCTGACACGGATCAGTTCATCCAGCTTGGTGTGCAACGCGGCCGTATCGGCGTTCTGCGTGTGCTGGATCAGGAACACCATCAGGAAGATCACGATGGTTGTTCCCGTATTCACCACCAGCTGCCACGTGTCATTGAAGTGGAGGGCCGGCCCGCTCGCGGCCCAGGTGATGATCACACCCAGCGCCGCGACGAATGCCCCCAGGCTGCCGGACAATCGCGCCGTCGCGGCCGCGACACGGGCGAAGCGGTGCCGCATCACGCGTCACCTCCCGCGGCCTCCTCATCCGTGCGACGGTCTGGCAGCCTGACCCGCTCCCCAAGGCGCTTGGCCTGCTCGTCCGGCGTTGGTGCAGCGACGAAGGGAGAGATCGGGTCGCTGGCCGGGAAGGTTTCCTGCAGCGCTTCGTCATGATTGCGGTGGTTGTGCAGCTTTGCCTGCAGCGGACTGACAGGCTCGGGGCGCTGCGCCTCCGTGTCCGGATGGGGAAGGTCTTTCTGGTCGCGTTGCATGGTGCATCTCCAGGTTGATCACCACCTCGCAGGTGGCGGGCCCAGCATAGGAATGCACTGTGAGCGGCCTCATCAAGGGCGGGGCAACGTGGCGTCAATCCTTAAGGCAACGCGCGTTAACAATCAGCGTGGCGGCGCGGTCTGCGTCGGCCATGGCGTTCTGATGCGGCACGTGGTTGCGCACCCCCTCACGCCATTCACCGCGCAACAGCGACAATGGCCCCTCGGGCGCACCATGCGCGATCCGCCCACCGAATGCAGGAATGCTGAAATGTCCAACACCCCCTTTGGCGAGTCGTCATGTGCTGCCGCAGCCAGTGGCTGCATCGAGGTCCGCGGTGCGCGCGAGCACAACCTGAAGAATGTCGATGTCTCCATTCCACGCAATGCGCTGGTGGTGTTCTCCGGCGTATCGGGGTCCGGCAAGTCCTCGTTGGCCTTCGGCACGGTCTTCGCCGAGGCGCAGCGGCGCTACTTCGAATCCGTCGCACCGTATGCGCGCCGCCTGATCGACCAGGCGGGCGTGCCGGACGTGGACGCCATCGACGGCCTGCCGCCGGCGGTGGCCTTGCAGCAGCAGCGCGGCGCGAGCAATGCGCGCTCGTCGGTGGGCAGCGTGACCACGCTGTCCAGCCTGGTGCGCATGATGTACTCGCGGGCGGGGGCCTACCCGGCCCACCAGCCCATGCTGTACGCCGAAGACTTCTCGCCCAACACCCCACAGGGTGCCTGCAGCACCTGCCACGGCCTGGGGCACGTCTATGAGGTGACCGAAGCGCTGATGGTGCCGGACCCATCGCTGAGCATCCGCGAGCGCGCCATCGCCTCCTGGCCACCGGCCTGGCATGGCCAGAACCTGCGCGACATCCTGGTCACGCTGGGCTACGACATCGATGTGCCGTGGAAGAAGCTGCCGAAGAAGGACCGGGACTGGATCCTGTTCACCGAGGAAACCCCGACCGTGCCGGTCTATGCCGGGTTCACGCCCGCCGAGACCCGCGCCGCGCTCAAGCGCAAGCTCGAGCCCAGCTACATGGGCACGTACACCGGCGCACGCCGCTACGTGCTGCACACCTTTGCCAACACCCAGAGCGCGCTGATGCGCAAGCGTGTTTCCCGCTACATGGAGGGCCGGCTGTGCCCCGCCTGCCACGGGAAGCGCCTGAAGCCGGAAGCGCTTTCAGTCACCTTCGCCGGCGTGGACATCGGCGAGTTCATGCGGCTGCCGCTGGACCAGCTGGCGACGTTGCTCGAGCCCATCGCGCAGGGCGACTTCAGTGCACACAGCCACGGCGCGCGTACCAGCAGGCGTGCAACGCCCCGCGATCGCGCCAAGCGGGCAGCAAGTGGCCGCGCGACCCACGCCGGCGCACCCGACGTGCGCCTGACCTCAGCCTTGTCTGAGGAAAAGCGCCTGGCGGCGCAACGGCTGGCGGGCGGGGTCATGGCGCGGGTACGGCAACTTCGCGAGCTCGGCCTTGGCTATCTCTCGCTGGATCGCGCCACGCCCACGCTGTCGGCCGGCGAACTGCAGCGCCTGCGCCTGGCCACGCAGCTCAGCTCGCTGCTGTTCGGCGTGCTGTACGTGCTCGACGAACCGTCGGCCGGCCTGCATCCGGCCGACAGCCAGGCGCTGTACGACGCGCTGGAACGCCTGCGCGACGGCGGTAACTCGGTGTTCGTTGTTGAACATGATCTGGAGCTGATGCGCCGCGCGCAGTGGCTGGTCGATGTGGGCCCACAGGCAGGGGAACATGGCGGACGCGTTCTCTACAGTGGCGAGCCCGATGGCCTGCGCAACGTTCAGGATTCGCGCACGGCGCAGTACCTGTTCGACCGGGTGCCCGCGCCGGCCAGCCGGCAGCGCAGTGCCAACAGCTGGCTGGAGCTGAAAGGCATCCACCGCCATAACCTGAACGGCGTGGATGCGCAGGTGCCGTTGGGGTTGCTGACTGCAGTGACCGGCATTTCCGGATCGGGCAAATCCAGCCTGATGGCGCAGGCGCTGCCCGAGCTGATGCTGCTGCACCTGGGGCACGAGACGTTAGATGACAGCACCGACAGCGCGCCCACGGATGGACCCAGCGTGATCGAAGCCACGCGGGGCCAGCTGGCCGGCGACGTAGACGCCATCCAGCGCGTGGTACAGGTGGACCAGAAGCCCATCGGCCGCACGCCACGCTCCAACCTGGCTACCTACACGGGCCTGTTCGACTACGTGCGCAAGCTGTTTGCCGCGACACCCGACGCGCGCCGCCGCCGATTCGACGCGGGCCGCTTTTCGTTCAACGTGGCCAAGGGCCGATGCGAAACCTGCGAAGGCGAGGGCTTCGTCAGCGTCGAACTGCTGTTCATGCCCAGCGTCTATGCACCATGCCCCACCTGCCACGGTGCCCGCTACAACGAGGCCACGCTGAAGGTGCAGTGGAACGGTCGCAACATTGCCGAGGTCCTGCAGATGACGGTGGACCAGGCCCATGCGTTCTTCGCCGAGGAAGAGGCCATCGCCCGCCCGCTGCAGCTGCTGCAGGAGATCGGCCTGGGCTACCTGCGGCTGGGCCAGCCGGCCACGGAACTTTCAGGTGGCGAGGCGCAACGCATCAAACTGGCTACAGAGCTGCAGCGCAGCCAGCGCGGGCGCACGCTGTACGTGCTGGACGAACCCACCACCGGCCTGCATGCAGCAGACGCGGACAGGCTGCTGATGCAGCTTCAGCGGCTGGTGGACGCAGGCAACACGGTGGTGATGATCGAGCACGACATGCGTTCTGTCGCACAGGCCGACTGGGTGATCGACGTCGGCCCGGGCGCTGGCGGCGCGGGCGGCACCATCGTGGCGGCGGGGGCACCGCATCAGGTGGCCCACGCCAAGGGCAGCAGGACGGCACCGTTCCTGGCATCCGAGCTGGGGCAGGGTGTGCGCGAGCGGAATCATCCGGCAGGAGGCGCCTAGCCGCAGGACAGCAGCGTCCAGCAACGATCGGCAATCTCTGCCGCGCCAGGGTGGCCGCGCAGGCTTGATCGTTTCGCAAGGCGGCACTGCAGATCGTCCATCCAGGCTGACCGGGTACCGTGCGGATCTCTCACATAGATGTCGCAGGCAAGCCGGATGACCGGCGCCACTTCGTGCCGGAGACTCACCGCGGGCAACGCGCCCAGGTTGAACGCGGTTTCCCAGTGGGCCAGCTCGCGCTCCACATCGACAACGTGCCTGCTTCTTCCGTGGCTCACGGCGCCCTACCCCTGTTCGAAACCTCACTGTACACGCTTGCTGCCGGGAGCCTGTTCATCACAACCGTTCATACAACGCGCTTGCCGGCACGTTCCCGTAACGGCAACAGGCCCACAGTCAATCGGCAGCACACTTGCTGCGACGGAGCAATCGTGGCGCAGCGTTCGGCTGGCTGGAGTCGTTCCGCAGGGTCCAGCAGGACGAAGCACACGTATTCGAATGCGCAAAGCGCGCCGATGCGGCATCTTCCTAGGCGTCGCATCCGGACCTGACATCGCGCAGGCGTATGCTCGGGTCATCCAGGAGCAACGCGATGACTTTTCCGATCTGCATCTACGATAGAACGGGCACGGGGCTCCGGCTGCCCGCGGGGTGGTGGATCGACCTTCAGTCCGATCTGCCCGCGCTGGTGAACGGCGCCGCACGCATCGACCTTCCGCGCTCTTCGAAAGACGAGCACCCACGCTTGGATCCAGAGGTCCTGAGGGACCTTTTCCGGCGCATCGGGGGTTCGCAATGGCTAGGTTGAATCCGGTGCGTTCCCTGGGAGTGCGCTGGCTGTTCTTCCGTCTTCGCAATGGCCAATCCATCAGTCCCGCCAGGTTGATGTCCGTCTGGTCCGAGGCTGCCGAATCCAATGAGTGCGCCGTGCGCCGCGAGATCATCGACGGCGCAGGCTACGTCTATGCCCTGTACGCGCCCAACAGCCTGCTTTCCCCCCGGCGTGTGGAGCTGCGCATGAGAGCGCTGCTGGAGGAGGCCGGCTACGCCTTCACGATGGGTAGCCTGGCAGGGCGTCACCCCGGCGACGGTTGAGGCGCGGCGCTGAGGCGCCGGCCGGACAGTCCATGCGTCGCTCTCATTCGGGGCCATCAGGCTCCAGTGGTTCGTCAGGTGCGGGATCGAAGAGCGCCAGCATCCGTTCCCGCCGACATTGTTCGAGCCAGTGGTGCCATATCTCCACCTCGTCCATCAGCCCCGTGGCACCGCACGCGGGGCACGTGAGCGTCGTGCCCAATGGACTCGTCTTGAGGCCCTCGTCCTGAGTCATTGATGAGCGCAAGCCGCAGCTCTTGCAGGTCGATCGCAACTGATCGAGGCGAACGATGGCGCCATTGCGCGCAAGAAGGGGCTGGATCGCGTGGATCCGGAAGGCATTGGGAGGATGCATGGCCGTGTCGTCTGGGGCTGGACACGGGAGCAAAGGATTCTGCGCCGGAGAAGAGCCGTGAGAACGCAGTGTGCCTTGTTGGAGGTTAACCCTTCATCAAGGTGCACACCGCGCTCCATGATTGGCCTGAAATCCCACGGCCGCAATCGTGCACTGACGTGGCAGCCGGCGCTCGTCCGGTGCCGGCCCTGCCTCTGGGCAGGAAGGGCTCCGCCATCACGACGGAGCCCCGTACACTCACTTTTCCTGCAGGAACGCCAGCAGGTCCTGGTTGACCTTGTCCTTGTGGGTGTCGGTCAGGCCGTGCGGCGCACCCGGGTAGACAATCAGCTTTGCGCCCTTGATCAGCTTTGCCGACTGGCGGCCCGAGATATCGATCGGCACGATCTGATCGTCGTCACCGTGGATCACCAGGGTAGGAACATCGAACTTCTTCAGGTCGGCGCGGAAATCGGTGGCCGAGAACGCGGCGATCGAATCGTAGGTGTTCTTGTGGCCGCCCTGCATGCCCTGCGCCCACCACGCATCGATCAGCCCCTGCGACACCTTCGCGCCCGGGCGGTTGAAGCCATAGAACGGGCCCGACGGAATGTCCTTGTACAGCTGCGCGCGGTTCTCCATCTGTGCCTTGCGGATGCCGTCGAACACTTCGATCGGCAGGCCGTTCGGGTTGTCAGCGGTCTTCAGCATGAACGGCGGCACCGAGCTGATCAGCACGGCCTTCTTCACCCGCCCGGTGCCATGCCGGCCGATGTAGCGCGCCACTTCGCCGCCACCGGTGGAGAAGCCCACCAGGGTCACATCGTGCAGATCCAGCGTATTGATCACCGTGGCCAGGTCATCGGCGTAATGATCCATATCGTTGCCGTCCCACGGCTGGCTGGAGCGGCCGTGGCCGCGACGGTCATGGGCAATGACGCGGTAGCCGTGGTTGGCCAGGAAGATCATCTGCGACTCCCAGCTGTCCGAGTTCAACGGCCAGCCATGGCTGAAGGTCACGACCGGGCCGTTCTTCGGGCCCCAGTCCTTGTAGTACAGCTGCACGCCATCGGCGGTGGTGATGTAGCTGGCGGTGCGCGCGATGCTGGTGACTGCCGCCGGCCTGGGCGGTTCGGCGGCCTGCGCGGACAGGCCGGCCTGGACCGAGAGGGCGAGGGCGGCAACGGCCAGGGTACGGGCGAAGGTGTTCATGCGGGAACTCTCATGGGTGGGTGATGAGACGTACTTTGCGCCTGCAATCAGGCGTCCGGGTGATGAACTGTCCTGATTTCTTGATAGATCGTCTTGCACGGATGTGCGCGTACGAATCGATCGCGATCGCCTGTTGACAGGGTAGAACGCTCGTTCTACTTTGCAGCCATGAGCAAGCTCACCACCGACACCCAACAGAAGATCCTGGCCACGGCCGAGGCGCTGATCTACCAGAACGGGATCCACGCCACCGGCATGGACCTGCTGGTGAAGACCTCGGGCGTGGCGCGGAAGAGCATCTACCGCCACTTCGAGAACAAGGACGACGTGGCCGCCGCCGCGTTGAAGGCGCGCGACGTGCGCTGGTTGGCCTGGTTCCGGAACGAATGCGATAAAGCGGACACCCCGGAAGCACGCATTCTCGGCATGTTCACCGTGCTCAAGGGTTGGTTCCAGTCCGAGGGCTATCGCGGTTGTGCGTTCATCAATACCGCGGGCGAGGTCGGCGACCCGGCTGATCCGATCCGGGAGATCGCGCGGAATCACAAGCGGAAGTTGCTCGATTACACGCTGGAACTTACCGAACAACTGGATGTGGAGCAGCCGGCGGACCTGGCCCGTCAGCTGCTGGTCCTGATGGAAGGCGCCATCACCCTGTCGCGCGTGATGGGTGATTACGACGCTGCAGACACTGCGAAGGATGTCGCGAAGCTGTTGCTGGAACAGGCCAAGCGTTAGCGCCTGGGTATGCCAGATCCTTTGAAGCAATCCATGTATCCATTTCGATTGGAGGTCTCCCCGTGTCCGCAGAACAACCCCGTCCGCCGCTTCCTCCGTTCACCCTCGAATCCGCCACCCAGAAGGTGCGTCTTGCCGAGGATGGCTGGAATTCCCGCGATGCCGACAAGGTGTCGCTTGCCTATTCGCTCGACACCCAGTGGCGCAACCGTGCCGAGTTCACCAACGGCCGGGAGGAAGCCCGGCAGTTCCTGGCACGCAAATGGAACAAGGAACTCGAGTACCGCCTGATCAAGGAGCTCTGGGCCTTTACCGAAAACCGCATTGCGGTCCGCTACGCGTACGAATGGCACGACGACTCCGGCAACTGGTTCCGTTCCTATGGAAACGAGAACTGGGAATTCGGCGCCGATGGCCTGATGCAGCGCCGCTTCTCGTGCATCAACGACCTGCCGATCAAGGAAAGCGACCGCAAGTTCCATTGGCCACTGGGGCGTCGCCCGGATGACCACCCGGGGTTGTCTGAGCTGGGTATGTGATTCCCGCTGAGACGCCATCCGAAGCGCGCTCGGGTACGATGAGACCGCCGGCATCCGCGCCGGCGGGGCAGGGGGCGCAATGGACATGCAGGCACGGGGCGGATTCGTTCCGCCCGCGAAGACCGATTCGCAGGAACTGGGATTGATGATCCTATTCAAGAGAGCCGGTCTTCTCTTGTGCCTGGCGGGCGCAGGGTTGGTTAATGCGCAGGTACCCCCTCAACCGGACAGGCCGAAAGTTGAGCTTGACGGCCCGATCGCAACGGATAGTGGCGCGGAGCTTGATGACAAGCAGCTACGCACGCTGGTCCGGCGCGCAGATGCAGGCGATGCTGATGCGGCGTTTCGACTTTCGCGCCACTTTGAGGGCAAAGGCGTGGCCGGCAACTCCCATATGTGGCTTGTCTACGCCGCAGCGCTGGGGCACCCGATTGCACAGTACAACGTGTTCTTCATGTTGAGGGACAAGCAGGACTGTGAGTCATCCAGTGAGGCATACGCATGGCTCAGGAGTGCCGCGCTGAAGGGAGTGACGGTCGCGGATTCCGAACTTGAGCACGCGGCACGCACGGCGTCTCGGCGATGTGCCAGCAAGCGAGAGGAATAGAGAAGCCATCTACCTACGAGAGAAGCGAGCGTGGCAACTCAGTCAAGCCCGCCGTAGTTGGCCTGCAGGCTGGGAATGAGTCCGGGTGTCCTTGAAAGAGCTCGATGCAGTCGATTTCTTCGGACCTACTACAACACGTTCTTCTAGGCACGCAGGCTGACTGCCTTGGTCGGGCCGTACATTTCGCCGGCTTCACAGATCTGTACCCCGCAGATGGGCATAGTGGCCTTTGGGTAGTGTGAGCGCGTCCATCCAGCCACGGGGGTTTCCCCGAACGCCAGGAGGTCACTGTGCCAAGTTGTGATGAAGGAATGAAGTTGACGCGTCGCCAGGTGATCGCCGGTGGCGTCACGACCGTGGCGATGTCCGCCGCACCGGGGGCATCATCGCTCGCCGCCGAACTGGCGGCGCACCCGCCGCCCAGGCCGCCGGTCATCAGCACGGTGGCGTTGACCGTCAACGGCGTGCGGCGGGAGCTTGAACTCGACACCCGGACCACGCTGCTCGATGCCCTGCGCGAACATCTGAAGCTGACCGGCACCAAGAAGGGCTGCGACCACGGTCAATGCGGTGCCTGTACCGTGCTGGTCAACGGTGAGCGCATCAATGCCTGCCTCAGCCTGGCGGTGCAGCACCAGGGCGATGCCATCACCACCATCGAAGGCCTCGGAACCCCCGATGACCTGCATCCGATGCAGGCCGCCTTCATCAAGCATGACGGCTACCAGTGCGGGTACTGCACGCCGGGGCAGATCTGCTCGGCGGTGGCGGTACTGGACGAGATCAAGCGGGGTGTCCCCAGCCATGTGCAGGCAGACGTCAGTGCAAGGCCCCGGGCCACCAACATGGAGATGCGCGAACGCATGAGCGGCAACCTCTGCCGCTGCGGGGCCTATTCCAACATTGCCGAGGCGATGGCAGAGGTCGCTGGCGTGACCTCTGCAGGGAGGCGCGCATGAGGGCCTTCAGTTACGAACGCGCGAAATCCCCGGCCGAGGCCGCCAAGGCCGTCGCCGGTACCGAGGGCGCGAAGTTCCTGGCCGGAGGGACCAACCTGCTCGACCTGATGAAGCTGGAGGTCGAGACGCCAGCGCATCTGGTCGATGTGCAGGACATCGGCCTGGACAGGATTGAACCCACCGACGAGGGCGGCCTGCGCATCGGCACGCTGGTCACCAATACCGCGCTGGCCTCGCATGAGCGCGTGCGCCGCGACTATGCGGTGCTGACCCGCGCGATCGTGGCAGGCGCTTCCGGGCAGCTGCGCAACAAAGCCACCACCGGCGGCAACCTGCTGCAGCGCACGCGCTGCCCGTATTTCTACGACCCCAATCTGCCCTGCAACAAGCGCCTGCCCGGATCCGGCTGCGGCGCACTCGAGGGGTTCTCCCGGCAGATGGGCGTGATCGGCACCTCGGACAGCTGCATCGCGACCTATCCGGGCGACATGGCGGTGGCCCTGCGGGTGCTGGACGCCTCGATCCAGACCGTCAGCGGTGACGGCAGTACGCGCAGCATCCCGATTGCCGATTTCCATCGTTCCCCCGGCGACAGGCCGCAGCAGGACAACGTGCTGCAGCGCGGTGAGCTGATCACCCACGTCACGCTGCCGAAGCCCCTGGGCGGTCGGCACGTGTACCACAAGGTACGTGACCGCGCGTCCTATGCGTTCGCACTGGTGTCGGTCGCCGCGGTCGTGCAGCGTGACGGCTCGGCACGGTTCGCCTTCGGTGGGGTCGCGCCGAAGCCGTGGCGCGTCGAGGCAGCCGAACCGCTGCTGCGCGACGGCGTAAAGGCCGCGACCCGGCAGGTGTTCTCCGGCGCCCGTCCGACGCCGGAGAACGCGTTCAAGATCGCGCTCGCCGAGCGCACCCTCGCGGCCGTGCTGGTGGAAGGAGAGCGCTGATGCCCCTTGAGTTCAACGCCCCCGCCGGCGACAACCTGTTCGACAAGGCCAAGGTCGTCGGCAAGTCGACGCCGCGCATCGACGGTCCACGCAAGACCACCGGCACCGCTCCCTATGCCTACGAGCGCCACGACGTGGCGCCGAACCAGGCCTACGGCTACATCGTCGGTGCGGGCATCGGCAAGGGGCGCATCATTTCGATGGATGCCTCCCGCGCACGTGCCGCGCCCGGCGTACTGGCGGTCATCACCGCACCGGAAACCAAGCCGGTCGGCACATCGAACTGGAACAACGCGCCGCTGTTCGGCGGACCCGAAGTGGCCCACTACCACCAGGCCATCGCCTGCGTGGTGGCAGAGACCTTCGAGCAGGCCCGCGCCGCCGCGGCGCTGATCCGCACCCGCTACGAGCGCGGCAAGGGGCGCTTCGATTTCCCGGCCCTGGCGCCGTCCGCGCCGCTGGCAAAGGGGCGCGGTGGCAAGCCCGACCGGCAGACGCTCGGCGATTTCGACACCGCCTACGCGAGCGCCGCGGTCAAGCTCGATGAGACTTATCACACCTCCGACGAAAGTCATTCGATGATGGAGCCGCACGCCACCATCGCGGCCTGGGAGGGCGACACGCTCACGCTGTGGACGGCGAACCAGATGATCGACTGGGCCAGGCAAGGCATGGCGGCGATCCTCGGCATCGATCCTGCCAAGGTGCGCGTGGACTCGCCCTATATCGGCGGCGGCTTCGGCGGCAAGCTGTTCATCCGTGCCGACGCGGTGCTGGCCGCGTTGGCGGCCAAGCAGGTCGGGCGACCGGTGAAGATCGCGCTGCAACGCCCGTTGATGCCCAACAACACCACGCACCGGCACGCCACCCTCCAGCGCGTGCGGATCGGCTGCGGAAAGGATGGCCGGATCTCCGCCATCGCCCACGAGAACTGGTCGGGCAACATCAACGGCGAGGATGGAGAGAACGGCACCCTGCAGACGCCCAAGCTCTATGCGGGCGCCAACCGCCTGGTGGCCAACTACATCGCCACGCTCGACATGCCCGAAGGTAATGCGATGCGCGCACCGGGCGAAGCACCGGGCCACATGGCGCTGGAAGTGGCGATGGACGAAATGGCCGAGAAGCTGGGTCTCGACCCAATCGCGTTCCGCATCCTCAACGAGCCCGAGGTCGTGCCCGGCGATCCGTCCAAGAAGTTCTCCGACCGCAACCTGGTGCGCTGCCTGCGCGAAGGCGCGGAGCGCTTCAACTGGAACAAGCGCAACGCCAGGCCGGCGCAGGTCAGGGAAGGGTACTGGCTGGTCGGCATGGGCGTGTCTGCGGGCTATCGCGGCGCACCGACGATGAAGTCGGCGGCGCGGGTCCGGCTTGACGGCCAGGGCGGGGTGATTGTCGAGACCGACATGACCGACATTGGCACCGGCTCCTACACGATCATCGCGCAGACGGCAGCCGAGACCATGGGCGTGCCGCTGGACCGGGTCCAGGTGACCCTCGGCGACTCCCGTCATCCCGCCTCCGCCGGTTCCGGCGGCCAGTGGGGTGCGGCAAGCTCCACCGCAGGCGTGTACGCGGCGTGCGTCAGCCTGCGCCGCAAAGTGGGCGAGAAACTGGGCTTCGACGGCGACACCGCAGACTTCGCCAATGGCCGCATCCAAGCGGGTGGGCGGACGATCAAGCTGGCGGAGGCGGGGACACTGTCGGCGGAGGACGGCATTGCCTTCGGCGACTTCAAGCAAGGCTACGACGTCGGCACCTATGCAGGGCATTTCTGCGAGGTTGCCGTGCATGCCTACACGGGAGAGACGCGCATTCGCCGCATGCTTGCCGTATGCGATGGCGGCCGGATCCTCAATCCGCTGTCCGCACGCAGCCAGGTCATCGGCGGGATGGTGATGGGTGCGGGCGCGACCCTGATGGAGGAGCTGGTGGTCGACAAACGGCTGGGCTTGTTCATCAACCACGACCTGGCCGGCTACGAGGTTCCCGTGCACGCCGACATCCCGTACCAGGAGGTGGTCTTCCTCGACACGCTGGATCCGGTGATCTCGCCGATGAAGGCCAAGGGTGTGGGTGAACTGGGCATCTGCGGGGTTGGCGCCGCGATCGCCAATGCGATCTACAACGCAACCGGCGTGCGCGTGCGCAACTATCCCATTACCCTGGACAAGCTGTTGCCCGGCTTGCCCGACGTGGGCTGATCCTTGCGCATGGACCGACCCGCAGCCTCGCCCACTCTGGAGGCCTCCGCCGCAGGCGGAGGGGAGCCCGGCGATCTTGCCGGGGACCTGTCCGCAGCGCCGGGCTTCCTCGCCGAAGGCAGCCCGCGCGGCGTACTCGAGACGGCCTTGACGCGCGTGCGCGCGGGGGAGCACGCCGTGCTCGCGCTGGTGCTGGAAATCGATGGCTCCACCTACGCCGGTGCCGGCGACATGGTGCTGTTCTGCAACGGCAGCCAGGTCGGCTGGCTCAGCGGCGGATGCCTGGAGCCGGAGCTCGCGCGACGCGCGGAGCAGGTGAGCGCGGCAGGGCGGGTCGACTGGATCGAGATCGACACCCGCAGTGACGACGATCTGTTGAGTGGGTCCGCGCTCGGGTGCCGCGGCCGGCTGCGGATTGCGCTCCTGCCATTGCGTGCCATGGCCGGCATCGACGACGTCATCGAGGTCTGGCTGCGCGAGGGCGTGTCACTCCAGCGCGACCTTCGTACGTCGGGCCAGGTCGTCTTCCGCGCCGGCCATCGCGAGCAGGCGTGGCAGCTGCATCCGATGGAGGGGGCGCAATCCTTTGGCGAGGGCGCATGGCGGTTGCCGTTGCCCCGTCTTCCGCGGGCCCTGGTGTTGGGGGGCGGTCCCGAAACGCCCTTGCTGGTTCCGTTGCTGCGGGGCCTGGGGTGGCGGGTCAGCGTGGCCGAACGGCGAGCGCGCTGGGCCTCAGCCGGGCAGTGCGCGGATGCGCATCTTCAGACCAGCCCGGCAGAGGCCCTTCATGGCGACCCGTGCGACGCGGTACTGGTGATGCATCACGATTTCGAACTGGACCGGGAGACGCTGGTGGCCCTGGCTGATACCAACGTCGCGTTCATTGGGCTGCTGGGTCCGCGGCGAAGGCGCGAGGACCTGTTCAAGCTGCTGACACCGGATCAGCGCCACCGCCTTTCCCCGAGACTACGGTCACCGGTCGGCCTGAACATCGGCGGCCGGGGGCCAGAGGCGATTTCGCTCAGCATCGCCGCGCAGCTGCAGCAATGGCGAAGCGCGCACGGCAGGTGACTGACGCGCATGCGGTCGTCGTGCTGGCTGCCGGCGGGAGCACCCGACTTGGCCAGCCCAAGCAGCTTCTGACCCGGCAGGGCGAGACCCTGGTACATCGCGTGGTGCGGTTGGCGCGGGAGCTCGCGCCAGCGCAGGTGCTGGTCGTGGTGGGCGCGAACGCCCAGGCCGTGACATCCAGCATTGCCGGGCTGGATGCCACCCCGGTAACCAACCACCACTGGGAACGCGGCCTGGCGAGCAGCCTGCAGGTTGCCGGCGCACACCTGCTGCCCACGGTGACCGCGGTGATGGTCGTGGCATGCGACCAGCCCGCGATCGAGCGCTGCCATCTGCAGGCGCTGCTTTCGGGTGCCCGCGCCGCAGCGTCAACGTGCGCGGGCACCCGCCACGGAAATGTGCTTGGCGTTCCCGCAGTAGTGCCGCGCGCCTGGTTCACCGCTGTCGGTGCAGCCGGTGACCGCGGATTCGGAGCGCGCCTGCGGCAACTTCCTGTCGATACGGTGCATGTCCTGCAGGCGCCTGAACTGGCCCTGGATATCGATACGCCAGAAGATCTTGCGCGTGCGCGCGATGCGGGCTGGATCGATGCCGGGAGGTGACCCGCATGATCACTGGACCAATGCCTGTCGCGCACGTGACGAGCGGAAGGACTGGAGCCCGAACCCTCGCTGCCCTCAGCCCTGTAGAGTCGAGCCATGCTCGACTACGGCACGCCACATCGCGCCCCAACAGGCAGATCACCAGCAAGAATCTGCAGCACCCGATCCAACACAACAGGCTCCGGCACGCCCGCCAGTACCTGCTCCAGGTAATCCAACGGCTCCAACTGCCATTGGAGGAGCGCCCGCAACCGCACAACGGCAGGCGCCCGCTGCTTCGCATTCAGTGAGACCTGCAACAGCAGATGGTGCGGGCGCCTCTCCAGCCACAGCACGGGTATGCCTCGGCAATGAACCTGGAGCTCGGCATCTCGATGCCGCTCGACGAACTGGAAGCCTTGTCGTGGCCGATCCTCCACGAACTGAACGGCTTGGCGGCGCAGCTGTGAAAAGCGATTGTCAGCGATGCTGTGGAACGCGAGCTGCTCGGGCACAGGCCGCACCGACCACCAAAGTTGTGCCGCGACCACTGACGTGAGGAGCAGCGCTGTGGCCGCCCAGCGGCACCACGCCACTCAGCCCTCCGGATGCAGTCGGGTACTCGCGTGTGCGGTAAGGCCGATTCCGGCCATGATCAGCCCCTCCATCACGCGCGGGCCGACGTATTGCTCCAGCTCGCCGTTCTCGCGGGCACGCTGTGCGGCCAGCAGGATCTCCAGGACCACGCGAAGCCCGGCCAGCGAGCAATCGGTATCCGCCAAGGCGATGCGTCGACCGGGCATCTGATGGCGTTCTGGCCAGGGCTGGCCATCGGAGGCGACACCGGCGCCGATGCTGTGCAGCAGGGCGATGAGCGTGTTCGGGTCCAAGGCAGGACCGTTGGCGGGCGCGTCGTGGATCGGGCGCGGGGCAGGGGAGTGGGGCTGGGTCATGGCGGGGCTCCTTGCGTGCATGCAGAAGCCGCCACCGATAAAGGTGGCGGACGATGCGTGGTTCGAAACCCCGTGTGTGGATGACCGGGCAGGCGCAAGGCCTCCACGCACCGCCCGCCATAGCCGACTGACGGATTGCCAGCCGGCACCGCGCGAAGCAGTGCCGGCTGGCAAGTGCGAGCAACATCCACACAACCGGGGTTTCGAATCCCGACCACCGATGCACGGTGGCAGGGCAAGGAATACGCGGACCTATGCGTGATGCCAATGCAGTAGGGCTGATGACGTCACTACTTTCAACATTTTCAGAATCGTTGCATACGACGCAACCAAGCTGGAGCCTTGCGCTACAACGCTATCGGCGATGCCGGTGGTGCAAGCCTAGCGAGTGTCGGCATCCGCCCGGCGAGGCCGTGAGCGAGGCGAATGCGACAGGCCTGTCCGGCAATGCGCTGCCGACTGCGTGTGACGCGTCACGTTAATAGGTGAAATCTGCGAAGCAGGGCGCTGCATGTCACCATGTGGCGGACGAATCATCTGCACAATGCCCCTTGGTGCCTCATGGACACACCCGCCCAAGAAGGTCTTCATGTCTGGTATGACTGACGGGCAGCAACTACGCAACGCGCAATGGGGCAAGGTGTCGCGCCTGTTCAAGCCTGCGATGATCATTAGCGCGGCGCTGGCGGCAAGCGCAGAAACGCTCTATCGCATAGGGGTATACCCGCGAGCCATCTTCGAGGCGGGCAGCGCTGATGCTCGAACCTGGTTGTATGTGGCATTGATGTACCTGATCGCCTTTCCAGTGCTGTTTCTTCGGATGAGGCGACTGCTCGCAGGCTATCCCATGCCATGGAACCCGCCACTCAAGCGCTGGTTGCTGGGCGCGTTCTCCCTGGTCCTCTGCAGCGGAATGATCATGCTGCCAGTCATCGTGCTGACTGTTGGAGGCAGCGCTGCAGGTCGCGGCAAAGGGCTGTATCAGCTGTTCACTGGCAGTCTCTTCGGCACATTCCTTGTGGGAACGGTGCTCGCCTACGCAGCGGCCCTGGGTGCATGGCTGCTGTTTATCGGAACCCCCAAGCTGCTCTTCCCCAAGCCGGGCTCCCGCTAGGCCGGCTGCGATAGTTTCCTGGAAGTGCAGGTGTTCGAGCCCGCCACCCGCTGCCGGGGCGTCAGTAGCCCTTCAACGCCGCCTTGGTTCGCTCCAGCCATGCGGCATTGTGGCTGCGCGCATGGCGCGACCAGTGCTGGGCATCATCGATGATGCTGGCGAACAGGCTGCGGGCTTGCTCGCGATCGTCGGGTTGCGGCTGCGCCATCAGCCATTCGGCGTAGAGGCAGCGAGCGGCCGCATCGTTTCCGCATTCCACGGCGCGCTCGAACGCGGCACGGGTGCCGGGCGCTTGGGCAGCCGCCAGTGCCTGCGCGTAAAGCAGGGTCTGTTCCGGCTTGCGGCGCACATCCGGGTGGCGGGCGAACAGGCCGTCCAGCGTCTCCACCGCAAGCGCGGGCTGTCCGGACTCGAGGCGAGCGCGGGCGAGTCCGGTCAGGATGTAGGGATCGTCGCCCAACGGCGAGCTGGCTGCCTGCTCAAGCAAGGTTCTGGCTTCCTCGGCCTGGCCGCCATCCAGCAGCGTCATGCCCAGGCGAACCCGGTTCTGCACGGTGGGCGTACGCGCTAGCTCGGCGCGGGCGTTGCGCAGGTCCTGGCCCGGGTCCATGAGCTGCTTGGCGGAGCGGACGACCTGCCGGGCACCACGCGAATGGCGGACTTCCGGGAAGTAGATCGCCAGGAAGTAGACGACGCTGCCGAGCAGCGGGAACGAGAAGAGCAGGATGAGCCAATGGCCGCCAGTACGTGGAGTCCGATTCCTATATAGGGCATGTCTGCCGCCTCGTCCTTGTGAGGGGTGGAACTATAGTGGGGGTGGGGTGAGGTGCCAATGGGGTGGGGGTGATCGAGCGTGACGCGTCATGTTAATGATGCCGCCCACACTGCCTGCAACGATGAATACTGCGGCGAGCTGCCAGTTCACCAGTCCGGATGACGCATGGTTGATGGCGGTCGCCGGACCAAAAGCAGAAACCGCCACGAGGTAGCTGCCCATCGCCGCCAGCATCGGCGTCCCGGTCGCAGCCACCAACCCGCGGACGACGAGGACGCCTCCGCCAATGCCGAGCCTTCCGCATTGCGCTTGCGCAGCATGAGGATGCCGACCACGATCATGAGCAGGGCGAACAGGAACAGCAGTCGCTGTCCATCGATGGCCTTGCCCAAGGTCGAGCCGAGGTACGCACCCGAGACACCTGCCGAGGCGAAGACCGATGCGCACGGCCATCTGACATTATCCCTGCGTGCGTGAACGAACAGGTTTGAGAGAGCATTGGCAGCAACCGCAAGTGCGCTCGTACCAATGGCGACGTGAGGGTTGTCGATACCCACCAGGTAGAGCATCAGCGGGACAGCCAGGATGGAGCCGCCTCCCCCGACCAGTCCGAGTATGAAACCAACGAGAATGCCAGAGAGTCCCCCCAGCGCGAGCTGCAGCAGGGAAAGGGTTTGCATGTCAGTTGGCCGTCAGGCAGGGGAGGACGGGGCGCCTCGCAGGCGCGAAGCAAGAGAGGACAGGTCGTAACCAGCCTCGCCGCAACGGACAGCACCTGTTCAAGCGTAGCGCTGCCGGCACGGACCTGGGAAAGTGCCCATAGCGACGCAGAGCGGGTGCCGGTCCTGCAGTAAGCGGCGATGGGTGCAGGCAGTTGTTCCAGCAGCACCGCGAACTGCTGAACATGTCTATCGGTGATGCTGCCAGGCACGACGGGCAGATAGGCAAAGGTCAGGCTCGCCCTGGAACAGGCCGCCTGCAGTGCAAGGTGATCGGGCTGTTCCGGATCATGCTCCACCTCCGACAATCATGCGCACGACCGCCATGCCGATGAGCATGAAAACGCCGGTGGCCACCATGGAACGCGATGACAGCCTGGCCAAGCCGCAAACGCCGTGCCCGCTCGTGCAGCCAGATCCGAGGCTCGTTCCAAAGCCGAGCAGCAGCCCGGCCCACACCAACAACGGCGTCGCGGAGGTTGAAAGCGAGGGCAGCGCAATGGGCTTGATCGCCATCGCCAAGCCGGACGTAACCAGCAGCCCTGCCAGTAACAGGCTCGACAAGGAGCGGTCGCCACCTGACGACAGGCCGAGGGGGTCGGTGAGCAAGCCAGAGACGCCGGCAATGCGACCGGTCAGCACCAGAAAGCCACCGGCTGCCGTACCGATCATCAGGCCGCCAATGAGTGGCCAGTACCACGCCAAGGAGGGCAGGGTCATAGCAGGTCCACCGGCAACTTCAGGTAACGCACCCCGTTATCTTCAGGCTCGGGCAGATGGCCCGCGCGCATGTTGACCTGCACAGAGGGCAGGATCAGGCGCGGCATGGGCAGCGTCGCGTCGCGGTTCTCGCGCATCTCCACGAACATGGCCTCCGTCACACCCTCGTGCACATGGAGATTGGCGGTTCGTTCCGCGCCTATCGTAGTTTCCCATGCGAACCGATCCCGGCCCGCGGCTTTGTAGTCGTGGCAGAGGAAGACCCGGGTTTCATCCGGCAGAACCAGCAGGCGCTTTATGGAGCGATAGAGCTGGCGGGCCGAGCCTCCGGGAAAGTCGCAGCGGGCCGTGCCGTAGTCCGGCATGAACAGCGTATCGCCGGGAAACACCGCGTCCCCGATGACGTAGGCCATGCACGCAGGGGTGTGTCCCGGCACATGCAATGCGATTGCCTGCAGATCTCCAACACTGAACTCAGCGCCATCGGCGAACAGATGGTCGAATTGGCTTCCGTCGCGCTTGAACTCCGTACCAGCGTTGAACACCTTGCCGAAGGTGTCCTGCACGGCAGTGATATGCTCGCCAATGGCAAGCTTTCCGCCAACCTGCTGCTGCAACAACGATGCGGCGGAAAGATGATCGGCGTGGGCATGCGTCTCCAGCAGCCATTGAACCTGCAGGCCTTCATCACGAATGTACTGGACCAGCGCTGAGGCGGAGCCGGTCGAGATGCGTCCAGAGGTCATGTCGAAGTCAAGAACGGAGTCGATGACGGCGCAAGCTGCAGACTCGGGGGCACGTACTACATGACTCGCCGTAAAGGTGACGGGGTCAAAGAACGTCTTCACGCAGGGTGAAGGCAGGAGGCCGCATCGCGCCTTGCGCACGATGTCCTGAGCTCGCTCCAATGCGGAATCGACGATGACAGGGGTATCCACGACATGCTCCTGGCGTTCGATGAGGGATATCAATTCATGGCTGGTTGCACTGCATGGGCTCTTGTACGTAGATCAGGCCGACGGCCAGGCATGAGCGGCGGTGACGCGGCGCACGCTGATACCCACCGCGCTGGCGATGGCCCCGACCGAAGCCAACAGCACATCTTTGTGGGCATCCCATACGTCGCCCTGGATACCGAGATATGCCATTCCAAGGTCCTGATCGACCACCAGTACTGCGCCCCATTCGATCAGTTCATAGGCAGCGGACGTGGCGACGATGAACTGAATGGCAATCAGATTCAGCGTCAACTCACTGGCGGCCAGATGCCTTGCATAGAGCTCCTTTGCCGCAGGCATCACCAATGCGCCGTAGGCAAAGTGAACGAGCCTGTCGAAATGGTTGCGATCCCAGTGCAGCAGATCAGAGACAGTCCGGCCGGTCAGCTTCTGTGCCCACGCGTCATAAGGAACTTCGGCATAGGTGAAATGGGCGCCCACGGCATGAAGGCAAAGAAAGATGAGAAGCAGCGCGTTGGTGCCAGGCCGAAACGGGCGCGGCCACTGCTGGACGACGAGGTAGGGAACGGCAACGAATGCCAGTAGATTCTCCAGCAACCAATCGCGACGGTGGTACGGCTCCACCGCGGCCAGCAGCCAGCAGACCGCATAGATCGCAAGGCAGAACAACGCAAAGCGACCGGGCTCCAGCAGCGTGGCAAGGAACCTGCCTTCTGGCCTTGCCGGGCTGAGCGGCTCCAGTGAGGGATCGTCAGTGGGCATACAGGACCGGGATGGCCGCCCCCAGCAGCAGCTCTCTTGTCATTCCGCCGATTGCCCACTCGCGGAGGCGGGAATGACCGTATCCACCGACCACGATCAGCGATGCCTTGACCGCGTTGGCATGGTCGACAAGGACCTCGCTGGAGCGGCGGTGTCTCCCAGACAGCCTGGTGGCGGATGCCGCGATGCCCCAGCCCCGGAGGTGCTCGACAAGGGAGGGCATCACCGTGTCAGCCTCGTCCAGCTCGTCCCGGTACCTGCATACTTCCACCAGCTGCACAGACTGGACCTGCTGCAGTAGCGGAATGGCAGCATGCAGGGCGCGGCACGCATTGGCGGTGCCTTTCCAGCCCACGATTGCGCACGCGTTACCACTCGGCCGCCAGTGTGGCGGAACCACCACAACAGGCCGTCCCGCTTCAAAAAGCAACGCGTTGAACAGGGCCAGGCCTATCGGGTCGGGAGTCGCAAACCCCGACCAGCCGCCCAGAATGGCCATGTCCGCAGAGAAGGCCAGTTGCGCGGCAAGCTCTGCAGGCGTTTCAGTTCCGGCTTCATGAACTTCCACGGAGATTCCAGGGTGTTCTGCGGTTCTCGCCCTGATCCTTGCGGCTCTATCGGCGGCCTCCCTGCGCAGCGCATCCTGCGCCGCCAGGAACGATGGCCTGGGTGTTGGATCAGGCGTTCCTATCGCAGGAGGCGGCAGGTAGACCGTTTCGATGATGCGCACGCGTGCGCCCTGTGACTCGCCCAGTTCAATAGCAAAACGTATGGCCGCGCCGTCTGCTGTCGAATCAGCCAGCGGCACCAGAAGGTCCTTCAACACGGCTCTGTCCTCTTGATCATTCCAGCGGAACAGGAACGCTGGGGTTGACCTGACAATGGGGGTAGACATGTCGACGCTCGCATCTGTCCATGCAACACGGCCGGCAGCTGCTCCTGCGAAGGCGACGGGCGGTCCATCCTGGCTGGTTTTCTTCTGCATCGGGAGTGGCCTGCATTGTCCGCCAGCGCTGTGGGTGCATATTGACGTGGGTCAATGTTCCGGTCGGCGCACTGTTGCGGGCAGATCGGCGTGGACATCTGCCCGCCCATTGTCATGCGGTTGAAAGCACCAGCATCAGGCTGCCGCCAAAGGTGGCGACCATCGCGACGATGCCCGCAATTACCCAGCTCGCGTAGCTTCGCCCGCCGCGGGCGATGGCAAGCGTGCACTTCAGCACTGAGTTGCTGGCAAGGGCAGCCGCCATGGCCTGCAGGGCTTCCTCTGCGTCGACCTGATGACCCGCAGTGAGTTGCGCTGCGGCCGCTATGGCAGCGTGCACGTCGGCCAGCCCCGATACGGCGGATATCCACGCCAGAGCGCCTTGCCCAAGCCAGTTCCGCGCGAAAGCGCCGACCAGCATAAGCAACGCCATGAGGCCAACGAAGGCAAGAACATGCCGGGGTTGGAAAGGGCGAGCACCCGGCGACAGCGCCCCGTGCGGTAGTGAGCGCATTGCCCGCCAGCCGGACATTACCGCTACCACAAGAGTCGTCACGCACGATGCAAGCAAAGGCACTGCCAGAGGCGTCAGCAATGCGGGGCAGAGCAGCGCGACAACCACTCCAATCTGCGCCAAGGTGCCGATGTTGGAAAGCAATCCTGCCCCTGCAAAGGCCGACGCGTTGGCCGGATCATCGCGAGCCTTGCTGGCCATCGCCGCGATGGTGGCGGTACTTGAGACCAGCCCCCCGGCGAGAGCGGTAAGCGCCAGGCCCAGTCGCGGCCCAAGGAAGCGCAGCGCAAGGTAGCCGGCCGAGCTCACCACCATCATCGCCACTATCAGGAAGCCCAGGCGCTGGGGATTGATGGCACCCCAGGGATCGACCGCCCGAGCAGGGAGAAGCGGCAGCACCACGAAGGCAACAGCTACCAACAGCAGCGCGTCATGCAGCTCCCGTCGAGTGAGCTGTCGGGTAGCGAAATAGTGGATGCGGGACTTGGATGCCAGAAGCAGCACCGCACCGATACCGGCTGCCGCAGCCAGCACGGTAGAGTGCATTGCGGTGACCCCCAGCAGCCACGTCAGCAGCATCGCAAATTCGCTGGTTGAACCGGGGTCATTGGCTGCGGTATGACGGTAACTTGCGACCGCCATGCTGACTACGCCCAGGCCTGAGACAAGGAGCGGAATTGTGCCAGCCCAGGCCGCCAAACCGCCGGTCAGCCCAATCACGGTGAACGTGCGGATTCCGGCACCCTCGGAATTACCGCCGCTGCTGCGCTCCCGCTCCACTCCAATCAGCAACCCCAACCCGCCGGCCATAGCCACACCCCAGGGCGTAGGGTTCGAGGCCTGCATGAAGTCCATCATGGGACGAGCTCACTGGTCCTGGCCGCTTGTCAGTTCATGCGGTGGCGAAGTACCTGCGTCGTGCATCTGTGCAGCAGGATCACCGTCAGTAGCGCGCATCATCAGATCCACTGACTGCATCTGTTCGGCCACGCATACGCACCATCCGAGTTCACGTTCTATTCGCAGTCGCAATGCGTCGGCAGAGTCTGGTTCACCGTGTGTGATGAACACGGCCCGCGGCGATTTGCCCAGCCCGCGCATCCAGTCCAGCAGCTCGTCCGCGTCTGCGTGTGCGGATGCGGACGAGATCGCGATGACTTGCGCCTTCACGCGGATGTCCTCGCCGTAGATGCGCAGATGCGTTGCGCCCTCGGCCAAGGCCGCACCGCGCGTGCCTCCCGCTTGATGGCCTGACAGCACTATCGCGTTGCGATGGTCAGGTGCAAAGGCAATGAGGTGATGAAGAACGCGCCCGCCAGTCAGCATCCCGCTCGCAGAAATGATGATCATGGGGCCATGCCGGCGGTTGAGCGCCTTCGATTCGTCCACGCTGTTGACGACCCGAGTGACCTTCCGGATCAGGTCAAGATCCTGGTGGGTCAATCGATGTTCGGCCTTGTAGCGCTCATACAGTGCTGTGACATCACTGGCCATCGGGCTGTTCAGATATACAGGCACCGCAGGAAGGCGTCCCCTTGCCTGGAGGCTGATGACAGCATGGAGCAGAAGCTGCGCGCGCCCCACCGCAAAGGCCGGGATGATCACCACACCGCCGCGCGCCAGTACGGGTGAGAGCACCTGCTCGATCTCATCGTCCAGCGCGGCGCCAGCATGCCGACGATTGCCATAGGTCGACTCCACCACCAGCCAATCCGATTCAGGTGGAGGCGAGGGGGGATTCATCACCAGATCATGCGGGCGCCCCACATCGCCGCTGAACACAAGGCGGGTCCCCTGAAACTCCAGGGCCACCGAGGCGGCGCCAAGAATGTGGCCCTGGGGAAACAGGGTTGCCGCCAGGCCCGGAACCGGCTCGAACGTCTCCCGATAGGCTACCGGGCACAACTGTCGAAGGCAGCGGTGCGCTTGTTCAGTGGTATACAGCGCCTCCGCGGGATGGTGCCTGGAGCTGCCCTTGAGGTTGGCGTAGTCCGCTTCTTCCTCCAGCAGTTGAGCCGAGTCGGGCAACAATATTCCGCACAGGTCGCGGGTTGCCGGGGTACACCATACCGGTCCTCGAAAGCCCGACTCGACAAGGCGGGGCAGGTAACCACTGTGGTCCAGGTGCGCGTGCGTGAGTATTACTGCGTCGATCGATCCCGGCTCAACCGGGAAGGGGGCCCGGTTTCTAAGGCGCAACGACTTGTATCCCTGGAAAAGTCCGCAGTCGACCAGCACCCTGGAGGACCCCGCCTCGACCAGATAGCGGGACCCGGTCACGGTTCCCGCAGCCCCCAGGAAGGTGAGGCGGAAAGGTAACTGCTTGACGCTGGAAAGACCTGAGTGCATGTCGCGCATTCCGAGCGGTGGCCGTCGCTGTCCGAGGCGGATTTGTTCCCGGGAGCACTTTCCGGGAACACCGCCAGGTCAATTGACAGTTCGTGCGAGTCAGTGAATCTTGATCTGATCCACAACCGAGTTCACGCCCGCGACCGACCACGCGGCCCTTTCTACCGCCCGCCGCTCATCCCAGGTATCGACTTCACCATCGATCGTCACCGCTCCACCACCGCTTACCTTCACCCGGATCCTGCTGGCTTCGACCTCGGCATGCCGTTTCAATGCCTCGGATATGCGTTGCTTCACGTCCGCCGGCTCGACGGTCTTGGCAAGCACAATGCTGTTCGTGATGCCGCGAACGCCCCTCAGCTTGCGAACGACCGATTCGGCGAGCATCCGCTGGTAGTTCCAATCCACCTCCCCTGAGAGCGTGACCCAGCCATGGGAAACGCGGATCTTGACTTTGTCCCGCAGCCCGGCCGTCGCCCAGGTCATTGAAGTGATTGCTCTCTCGGCAAGTTCGTCATCGTGAATGACGTCGTCGCCAGGCAGGCGCACCTCAATGTTCTGGGCAAGCGCTTTCACCCCCTTCACACGCCAAGCGGCACGCTCAGCGGCAAGCTTCTGCGCGTAGCTGGGAACATGCCCATCAAGCGTAACGACTCCGTTCTCGGTCATTACGCCAATGCCAGCGGCGTCAATGCTTGGCTCAAACTCCAACTCTTCCAGGACGTCGCGGCGCAGTTCGAGATCGTTCATGATGGCTTCTCCAGCCTTGTTGGGGAGAGGATACTGTCCGTTCTGGCAGAGCGCGCATCCTGATCCAGGTCAAGTTGCTAGCTGAAATATCAAGTTTTGCGCGAGCTCTGTGGCGCATTCACGTGAGCTGTCAGTGAGAGTAGAGGACTGGGAGCTTTGCATCGAACAACAACTCGCGCGTGACGCCACCGAACGCCCATTCGCGGAACCGTGAATGGCCAAAGCCACCGACGACCAGCATGTCCGCGCCAACGTGATCCGCGTGTTCGAGGAGAAGGGCAGCTGTGCTGACGCCCTCCTCCTTCAGGATCTTCGCCTGAACCTTCACTCCATGGCGTTCCAGATGCCGGGCGATCTCTGCCATGTCTGTCCTTTCGACTGCGCCCTCTCCGTTTTCCACTACCACGATCAGGTGCACTGAATGAGCAGCCAGCAGGAGCGGAAGTGCATCGTGGAGTGCCCGCGATGATTCGCGGGTGGGCGTCCAGGCCACCAGCATGGTCGCGGGTGGCAGCGCCGCACTGGAACCCTTCGGAATGACGAGCACCGGTCGCCCGGAGGCGATCAGCAGGCTACCGAAGTAAGAGCGGCCGAGATCGCCTTCGGCCGTGTCACCTGCAGCCCCCGAAATGACCGAGACGTCCGCATGGACGGCATGCTGGGCGGCAATCTGCGCGGGCGCCCCATAGTACGCCTGGACCAAGCGCACCTCGTGGGAAATGTGCTCTCCGCGCAAACGGGCAGTCAACCGCAAAACGTTGGCCTCACCTTGTGCCTGCAACTGTTGATAAAGATCGCCGACGGCAAAATCGGCGGACGGCCCC
This sequence comes from Stenotrophomonas sp. DDT-1, assembly GCF_001580555.1. Taxonomy (NCBI): domain Bacteria; kingdom Pseudomonadati; phylum Pseudomonadota; class Gammaproteobacteria; order Lysobacterales; family Lysobacteraceae; genus Stenotrophomonas; species Stenotrophomonas sp. DDT-1. The sequence goes on along the minus strand of NZ_LEKR01000004.1, from coordinate 58,890 downwards.
CATGCGCTTACCATTGGGTAGGGCAGACTGACCAGCTCCATTACGGTCAGATGGCTCTGAAGCGCCCGCGCCAGCTTCACCGCAGAAGCGAGCGCCTCGTCGTCGCAGAGCGAGCCAGTCTGCGGAGCGAAGATGTCTCTGAACATGGCTACACTCCTTGAATTCTGGAACATCAGTTGCAGTCTCTTCCGCGCGCAATGGCCCCGAGTGGCGACGTGGCGATGACTGGCTAGTGCGAAAGCAACACTGGAAGCGGGCTCGACCTCAGCAATGTCCGTGTCACGCCACCAAAGACGTACTCGGATGCTCTTGATCTGCCATAGGCACCCGCCACGATCAAGTCAGCACCGGACTGCTCGGCATGGCTCAGAATCACCGGCGAAGTTCCGCCATCCATGGGCTCCCTTTGCACCAGGGTCGCACTCACCGAGTGCTGCTGGAGGTGGGCCAGCAGCTGTGCAGCCGCGTCGTTGACATTGTCACCAGCGCCGGCGCCGGATGAGACATGCAGAATGTCAACGTGTTTGGCGACCTTCAGGATCGGAAGCGCGTCGTGTATGGCACGGGTGGCCTCACGCGTATTCTTCCATGCAACCAGAACGCGTTGCGGTGGCATCCGCGCGGTCTCGCCAGGCACGAAGATGATCGGGATTCCCGCCTCCAACAACAACGAGTTGGCAAATGCCTCTTCCGTTCCGTGGTCCTGCCGATGCAGCCCGACGATGGCCAGATCCGCCGTACGCGCGTGAGGCAATGTCTGATAGGTTGCGCTCTCCCATACGTTCTCGTTGGAACGCACCTCCGACGCAGCAGCTTCCTTGGCAAGACGCTCATGCATCCTGGCGGAAAGCGTTCGCACTGTATTCTTGGCTGGTCCATGCAGGGCAGCATACTCTGACGGATAGTACATCCAGCCAGTCGCGATCGGAACGGCGATACTTGCTCCGATGAATGCCACCAGTCTGGCGTTGGAATGCCGCGCGAGCGCGACGGCAACCCCAAGGGCGCCTTCGTGGACACGCCCGAGTGCAAATGGGAGCAGAATATCTTTGTACATGGCGAACTCCGGCTCTATGCGGATTCTTGAACGCAACGACCTCTTGCTGGCAATGTGCCGCGCAACGGGTTGCTCGATGTTGATCCAGGTCAAAGTCACAGGCATTGGCCCCATTGATGCTAGGCGTTCTTCTCCATCTCGCGGACCTGTTCTCGCGTAAACACTTGGCCCAGGTCACGCTGGATCGTTCCAAGCACGCCCTGGATATCGTCCGAGCTCACTATCCCGACCAGGTCGCCTTTGCTGCTGACGACCGGCAGTCTTCGTACCCCTCTGGCCTTCATCATTCTGACAGCGTCGAATAAGTCTTCCTCCTCGATGCAGGTCATAGGCGCGCGCGTCATGATGTCCGAGGCAACCAGCATGGATGCATCCAGGTCTTTCGCCACGATGGCCAGCACGATGTCGCGGTCGGTGATGATCCCGGTCGGAACGCGGTTGCCGTTCGGCTGATCGATGACTACAACCGTACCCACGTGGCGTCTGCGCATCAGCTCCGCGACATTTCTGACCGGCTCCGAGCCTTTCACATAGGCGACACTTCTGCAGCATATGTCAGCGATTCTCATCTTTCTCCTCCATCGCCGGAACTGACCGGCAGCCGCAGGATGAGCAGGCGCTTGGAGAACGATGTTGACGAGGATCAATCAATGATGCCGAAGCCCGCGGGCGAATCGCATTGCCGGGGTTGCCAGATCGGAGACTTTCTTGATCTGGATCAGGTTTCCGCGGGGCAGACAGCGGAAAATTCACCGCGACCATCCACATGGGAGTGCCTTTCGTGAACAAGTTACATTCAACCGTCATCGCCGGATCGTTGCTTGTCCTTGCCTCAATTCCCACATCGGCGTCGGAACGCGACCTCCGGTGCAGTCTTAGCTTCAACTCGAAGGCCTGGTCGGCGCTCTATTCAAGCGCGGTGGGTGAAGGGACGGTCACCTGTGAGGATGGCGCCCCCCTTCAGGTGTCCTTTGCTGCGAAGGGTGTCGGCATCACAGCAGGAAAGTGGAAGATCACCAAGGGAACTGGAAAGTTCACCCGCGTTGCCAGGATTGAAGACGTGTTGGGGAGCTATCTGGCGCTCAGCGGAGACCTCGGGGTTGCCAAGGCCGGTACCGCTCAGGTCCTGACCAAGGGCGATGTGTCGCTCGCACTGGCAGGGAAGGGCGATGGTTTCGACGTCGGCATCGCCATCAGTGAATTCAGGATCAGCAGGCGTAACGAGGCTGAAAAATAGGCTGAGCAGGGCGGCACCGTCGAACGCCAGATTCAGACAATCTTTGCGCATGGTCGCCGTTGATAGTTGAAGCTGGGGAATCACAGCAGCACCGCAATTTCTACTGGAGAACTCTCATGACTCTACCTACCCGCTGGAACCCATTCCGTCAGAACAGCCGCTTCGATCTGTTTCCCGATCTCGATGATCTTGCCCGAAGCATCGGCATGCGCGGGCCATTGGCGCGCCAGTATGAACACATGCTCGAGATGCGCATGGACGTGACTGAGGACAGCAAAAGCTACCGCGTCCTTCTGGATGTGCCTGGCGTGAAGAAGGAGGACATCGATATCTCCATCGATGGCAACCAGGTCACCGTGACCGCCGAAGCCAAGCGCGAAAGAACCCACGAGCAGGAGAAGGAAATTTACAGTGAACGGTATGAGGGGCAGGCCTATCGCTCCTTCAGTCTACCTGCCGATATCGACGGATCCAAAGCAGAAGCACACTACGATGGCGGGGTTCTGAGGCTTGACTTGCCCAAGAAGGCCGGCAACGGCTCCCGCAAGCTGCCGGTGAACTGAAGCAATGCGGCGCTTCCGTCCATAAGAACGGAAGCGCCGACCAGCCCGCACCGCACGACATGGCTACGTGGCGATCAGTCGCCAGGACTGTCGATCAACGCAGCTACCAGCCCTTTCGATCAACGGCCTGCAGCGAGGAAGTAGATTCCAGGCTAGGGAGGGCATCCTGAATCTCGACATCGAAGTAGGGCTGGATGGCGATGCCCATCTTGGCCCTTGCCACCTGGATATCGTTTCCCAAGACATCGTGCCCTCGCTGCACATCGATCGCGAGAGGGTCAATCGCGTCCGTCACGTCATTGGCGAAGCGGGCGAGCTCCGGATGGTGGTCCAGGGCGGTGATCCGTGAATGGCGAACCCCGCCGCGCGCGGCCTCCAGTGCAAGCGATTCAGGTATCGCACGGTTGCGCCACAGTGCAATGCGCTGGTCCAGCGGCTCAAGGCCCATTTGCTGCCCGCGTTCCCGTGCCAGATCAACGTTTCCGCGAAGGCATCCTTCAGCGAGCAGACTGGCCGCCACCACGGCAAACTGGCGCGCCCGCTCAGTGCCGAACGGCGTGCCCAGCCGGCGCAGTGCTTCTGCCATTCCTATGAATCCGATGCGCAGGCTCTGATCGGCGCATGCGCCGTAGCGAAGCAGGGCGTTGTCGAGAAGACGTACGGCGAGGCCAGCGGTTGCGACCATTCGCTCGCAGTCCAAACGGGCGGCACCGACTGACTGCGGGCGGATGAAGGCCGCAAGGTTGAGCACGGCTGCAAGTCCTGTCAGCTCCTCCGGCGGTCGGTGGGTTCCTGCCAGTGCCAGCAAGCGCTCGTCGGGAAGTAGTTCCCAGCGACTGAATACGCTGATGAACCGACGCATCCATAACGGGGCCATTGGACCTTCAACACTGGCAATAGCCTCGGCCACACGCTGCCAGGTCACGTCAACAGTTGTGTCGAGCAGTGTGCCGCCGTTTCGCCAGCGGAAGCGTGAGTCCCATACCTCAACCGCTGCCAGCGATGTGAACTGGGTAGTGAGTACCACGTGGTCGCCCCTTGTGCCTGCCTGCGTACATTGCAGGCAGGCGCCGAAGCGCTTGTTGATCCACGTCAATCCGCTTGCACTATCACCTGCGCTGAAGGCTGCGTCGCAGCGCAGTGGCAAGTTCCTCGCGGCTGTAAGGTTTGCGGAGCAGTTCAAACTGCCGGGTTTGATCGCCGTCAAAGGCCGGACTGTCCTCATATCCCGATGTCAGCAGGATGGCGAGGCGTGGATGGTCTGCACGTGCGGAGAGGGCGAGATCAACGCCATTCATGCCGCTGCCGAGCATGACGTCGCTGAACAGTATGTTGATTTCATCATGCATGGCCAGGTGCGCGATGGCCTCAAGCGCAGATCCGACCGCGTGCGCGTGATACCCCAGTGCTCTGAGGAACGCGATCGCGATGCTGCGGACAGCAGGTTCATCTTCGACCACGAGCACGCACTCGCCGGGAGCTCTGGCTGAGACGGCCGGCGTCGGCGTCGCGTCGGTGTCGCTAGCGATTGCGGCCGGCAGCGATAATTGCACCCGCGTGCCGTAGCCGAGTCGGCTGTCGATATGGAAATGGCCGCCGCTCTGCTCCACAAAGCCATAGACCATGCTTAGCCCCAGACCGCTGCCGCGTCCAGCCTGCTTGGTGGTAAAGAAGGGCTCAACTGCGAGCGCCAGCGTTTCCGGCGACATACCGTGGCCTGTGTCGCTTACGGTGAACAGAATGCTGGCGCCGCCGTGTTGCGATACCAGCGTTTCGGCGCTCAGACGGACCTCTCCGCCGTTGGGCATGGCATCACGGGCATTGAGGATCAGATTCAGAAGGGCCGAATCGAGCTGCGACTCGTCGGCGTAGACTGCAGGCGCGTCTGCTGGACATTCCACTACCAACTGCATGGTATCGCCGAGCGTGCGGCGCAACATTTTCTCCAGATCATCCAACAGGCGCGCTGGTGACACCGCGCTGGGGCGGAGGCGCTGTCGCCGCGCAAAAGCCAGCAGCTTGCGGGTCAGCTCGGCACCGCGGCTGGCCGAGCGCAGCGCACTCGCTATCAGTTCTGCACTCTCAGGATCATTCAGGCAACGCTCTTCGAGCAGTTGAAGGCTGCCGGACATGACGGTCAGCAGGTTGTTGAAATCGTGGGCGATGCCCCCCGTCAACTGACCGACTGCTTCCAGTCGCTGTGAATGGGCAAGCAGTTCTTCGGTACGCCTGCGCTGGATAATTGCGGTTACAAGGTTGGCAACGGACTGCAGCAGATGCATGGCATCGTGGTCAAACGCGCTGCGCTCCGACGAGCGTGCTACCACGACGCCCATGACGTGACCACGATCCAACAGGGGGACCATGGCACCACTTCCAGCCACTCCCTCCAGCAGCGGCAGGGGGCGCGCACTTCCTTCAAGATCGTCCAGTACAAGTGGATGGCTGCTGCTCACATACTGCCAATGATCGGTGTTGAAGAGCTCCCCGGCCGACCAAGGCGTTCCAATCGATGCCCTGATCTCCATCAAGGGCTCCTCTTTGAGGAAGGCGATCACGACCGCGTTCGCGCCAAGCGTGATCGCTAACAGTTCGGGGACGCGGTTGATCAGCGCATCTTGATCGGTCAACTCGATAGCTTCCTGCCCTATGCGTGCAACCAGAGCGTCGTAACGGGCGCGGACCAAGGCCTGGCGAGCGCGCTGGGTTTCGGAAATGTCCCGGATGGAGGCCAGATAGTGGGTGCCTTCATCCAGCCTCAGGGGGCTCAGAGCGATCTCGACTGGAAACTGTGCGCCATCACGACGTTGTCCGACCAGCGCCATGCCGGCGCCACCCATTGGCCGTACCCGGGGTGACTGCATGTAGCGCGATCGATGGCTACGATGCCGCGCCCGCGCGTCCTCGGGTATGAGGTGTTCGATGGTCAAGCCGGAGAGCGCACCCACTGGATAGCCGAAAAGCCGCTCAGCCTGCTGGTTTGCGAGCGCGATCCGTCCCGTCTCGTCAACTACAACCAGCGCATCGGGAACCGACTCGAACAGTTGCGGGAAGACAAGGGCCATGGTTAGAAAGGATGCGCATGAGCAGCGAACAGATAGCCGGCACCACGGACCGATTTGATAATCTGCGGTTGGCCCACGGTGTCGATCTTGCGTCGCAGACGGCCGACCTGCATATCAATTGCGCGATCGAACGGACCCGCCTGGCGGCCATGGATCGCGGTCATCAACTGATCGCGGCTCAACACGTGGTTGGGTCTGCGCAACAGTGCAACCAGCAGATCGAACTCGCCGGTGGTCAATTCGATGTCGCAGCCGTCTCGACCGATCAGTCGCCGTGAGAACAGTTCCAGTCTCAGCCCAGCAAACTCGAAACCCTCCTGGGGGACCGACACGGTCAGCGCTTGTGGGGGTACTCTCCTCAGCACGGATCGGATACGCGCAAGCAGCTCCCTCATATCAAACGGCTTGCTGACATAATCGTCCGCCCCCAGTTCCAGTCCCACCACCTGGTCGACCGATTCGCCGCGTCCGCTGACGATGATCAGCGGGCCCTGCCAGCGGCTGCGGAGGTCGCGAACCAAGGACAGGCCATCCTCGTCTGGCAGCCCCAGGTCCAACAGGATTGCGTCAACTCTAGTGCGTTGCATTACCGACCGCAGAGTGGTGCCATCTGCAGCAACGCTGACCTCCAGCCCGTGCGCTCCCAGATAACGCGAGAGCAGCCTGCCAATCTCCGGGTCGTCGTCAACCACCAGCACATGGGGTGCCGTTGCGGGCGTACTGTCGCGGCGGTGAAGCGATTCCGGCATCCGGGCGCCAGGCAAGGATGGGCTTATGCGCGGATATTTACTCCCTTTCCAAGTAACCGGCAAGCGATCACCGCGGGGCGGGCTCAAGACAGAAGGCGGCAGTATCAGGCGCCAGCCACGGGATCGCGGTGGCTCCACGGGATCGGGATCACGGGCAGGTCAGCATGGATCTCAGGCGGGTCTCGTCACGGATCCGGATTTCACGCCGATTCACGGCGATTACGCCAGTCGCATCAAGATGGGAGAGGGCTCGGGTGACGGTCTCCAGCTGCAGGGCCAGGAAGCTGCCCAGATCTGCGCGGGTCATGCGCAACAGGAGATACTGCGCGCTGTAGCCGAGAGACTGCAGGCGTGCGGCCAGATCCAGCAGGAATGCCACCACCCGCTGTTCGGCACTCAAGGTGCCAAGGGCAAGCATCCAACGCCAATCCCGCCGTATTTCGGCCGCGAGCATGCCGGTAATGAATGGCAACAGGTCGCTTCCTTCACCCTTCAACCACGACAATGGCAGTTCCCAGACCTCACTGGTATCCAGCGCGATCGCATCGCACGCATAAGTGGGCATGTCGAATGAGTCGATGCCGAGCAGTTCGCCGCGCAGATGAAAGCCGGTCACCCTTTCCCGACCATCCTCGCTGAGCACTGAGGTCTTGAACAGGCCCGCATTCACAATGAACAAGGCGCGGCAGGGTTGCCCCGCGCGGAACAGGCATTGCCTGGACTGCAGCCGTCGGCACTGCATCGTAATGTTCGGGAACAATGCTGCGTTTATGACTGTGCCAGCGTGCGGCTCTTGGCATGGTTCGAACGGCCCGACCTGCATGCACGAATCTGGAAAAACCTGACCGTCCCACATCGCCGCGCTCCTCGTCAGGGAATGTGGATCAACGGTACAAGCTATCGATCAGCGGCCGACGACGCGCCGGACACGTTTAGTAACACTGTGTAACACCAGGCAACCTGTCAGGGCGGGCCTTTTCGGAGCTGGGGCCGGCAAGTGCCGGGACCGGACAAATGTGTACGGGCATCATTGCGCGTGCCGGCAGCGTGGATAGTTGATCCAGGTCAAAGCGAGGCTCTCATCAAGTCCTAGCATGGGGCCGTCCTGAATCGAGGCATCTGCTCATGGCAAGCGCACCCGTAACCCAGACCAGCATCGAACCTCAGTGGCTTGAGACGCTGCGCGATGGCAGCCGCGTGCTGATTCGTGCCATCCGACCGCAGGATCGCGAGGCAGAGCGCGCCTTCATCGAAGGCCTCTCCAGCCAAACGCGGCACTATCGCTTTCTAGGTGGACTGTGCCATCCAAGTGAGGAACTCCTGTCACGCCTGACGGTGATCGATCCTGTCAAAGAGGCCGCTTTCATCGCAATCGAGACAGGTGACGTCAACAGCAACATCATTGGCGTCAGTCGTTTCAGTGCGGACAGCGATGGTCAGAACTGCGAGTGTGCGGTCACTGTGTCGGACCAGTGGCAGAACAAGGGACTGGGTACCAGTCTCATGCGCCATCTCATCAAAGTAGCGCGATCGCGTGGCATGCGTACGTTGTACTCGGTGGACCTCTCCGGCAATGCGGCGATGAGGGATCTGGCCCATCACCTGGGATTCACGAGCCGGCTCGATCCCGATGAGCCTTGCCAGGTCATCCACGAGCTCGACCTGCGTCAAGATCTTCACCTGGATACGGCTGACCGCGGCCAACCGGATGCTTGAGATCAACGTATTCACGCACTGCTTCCAGACAGCGCTGCCCAAGGACGGCGGCTGCGGCAGCCGAATGCCACGCATACCACCTGCAGCTTCAATGCGCAAAGAGCACCGGTAGATGTGCAGCATGCAGCAGGTCGCGGGTGACACCACCCAATAGCCACTCGCGTGCGCGCCAGTGTCCATAACCTCCCGCCACGACGAGCTGCGCTCCCGTTGCGCGTGCATGCATCAACACACTCTGGGCGACAGAATCGGCCGCCGGAGGCTGGGACACCATGTTGACCTCGAGGCCGTGACGGGCCAGGTGCACACCAATGTCCAGGCCGATTCGCTCCCGTCCAATCGGATTCTCTTCATCCACGGCCACGTGCACCACGTCGATCGTAGCAGCGGAGATCATGAACGGAAGTGCGTCGTTGAGTGCCCGACTGGCTTCTTCAGTCGGATGCCAGGCGAGGACGATGTGGCGTGGGGGCGCCTGCATGACAGCATGGGCGGGCACAACCAGCACTGGCCGGCCCGATTCGAAAAGCAGCGCATGGAAATACTCATGCGTCAGGCTGGTGCCGCGATCTCCCTGGGTAGGTGCCGCCACGCACGCTACGTCGCTGAATCGCGCGTGGAGTGCTGCGATATGGGTTGGATCCTCCAGCAAGGCTTCATCCAGTCGGACCTCCCAGGAAATTCCTTCCTTCTCCAGGAACGTGCGTAGTCTGGACGCGTTCTGCTGGCCCACTTTGCGAAGTTCGGCATACATCGCAAGCAAGCCGGGTTCGGGAGGAAACCCCCAGGGATTGGCGAAGGCGGTTGGCAGATTCACCATTTCAAGCACCGCAAGGTGGGCGTTGAATCCAGATGCCAGCCGGACAGCGGCCGCAAGCGCAGGCCCATCGCCGGGAGTTCCAGTGATGGGAAGAAGAATATCTTTGATCACGGCGATTCTCCGTGGGATGACGAAACCGAAGATCCCGTTCGGTGTGGCGAGCCATTTTGACCTGGATCAACGGATTCACCGATCACGGGAGAGGGCGGCCATTGGCCCACTGCGAATCGCGGGAAGTGCTCATGCCATCTTGCTCGCAGCCATTCAGCGCCGCCCAGAATCAGGGGCGGCAGCACTAATGCGACGGCCGCCAACGAGAGAGGAGGGCGTGCAAATCCGAACCAACGCGACGGCCCTGACAGTAGAATGACTGCGGCCAGCAGCAACAGCGCGGAAGCGACGATGGTCCAGAATACCGGATTGCGCCTGCGCCACCACGACCCTTGCTCGGCACCGACACGGTTGATAACAATAAGTGAGAGATTGGAGACGACCAGTGCAACGAACGCCACTGCACCGGTCTGTTGCACGGGCAAGTGCTGGCTCTGTCCCAAGAGGTAGATCACGGCCACTGCCCCGAACGCGAGCCCCCCTTGGCCCATACTCTCCAGCAGCAGACGCACGTTGAGCAAACGATGATCGGGGCGGCGCGGCGGGCGACGCATGATGTCCGGTGCGCCGCCTTCGCGTTCGAACACCAGCGTGGAGGCTGGATCGATGATCAGCTCCAGGCACACCACATGCAATGGAAGCAGTACCAGTGGCTGCCCGATCATCAGCGGCAGCAGTGCCAGGCCGGTGATCGGCACGTGTACGGCCAGGATGTAGCGCACTGCGCGGACGATGTTGTCATAAATGATACGCCCGCGCCGGATGGCGTGCACGATCGTTACGAAGTTGTCGTCCAGCAGTACGATTGACGCGGCCTCACGCGCGACATCAGTTCCGCGTGCCCCCATCGCCACGCCTACATGGGCCGCCATGAGCGCGGGCGCATCGTTCACGCCGTCCCCGGTCATCGCCACCACGTGGCCTGATGCCTGCAGCGCTTTGACCAGCGCCAGTTTGAGGTCTGGCTTGATTCGCGCGAAGACGTACGTGTCATACAGCTTGCGAGCGATGCCATCCCTGTCGAGGCTGGGGAAGGCGTCGCCCACTGCTACGGTGTCACCGGGAATCCCCGCCTGGGTGGCGATCGCGCGAGCCGTTTCCGGATGATCGCCTGTCAGCATGAGCACACGGATACCTGCGGCGGCTGCTTCATGAACCGCCTCGGGAACGCCGGCCCGAAGCGGATCGGCGAAGCCCACCAGGCCACGCCACTCCAGCGGGCAGCTGCCCAGGGTGGCGGGCGCTATTCTCAGGCCAGCGCCCGGGGGGCTGGCAGCCACTGCAAGTACGCGCAATCCACGCCGGCCCATCGCAGCGACTTCGGCGAGCACGGCGGTTCGCCGACCCTCCACCAACCCGCACAGGCGAGTGACATCCTCCGGAGCTCCTTTGCAGAACACCGCGATCTCGGCGCTGCCAGGCAGGCGCCAAGCATGGCCTACTGCCAACAGCGCACGCGTCAAGGGGTACTCGGCGACACGATGCGCAGCCGGTGGTCGAACCGTCGATGGGACGCCACGCAGGGACATCCGCAATGCGTTTTCCATCGGATCCACAGCATCATCGGCACAGGCGGCGTCCGCGGATTCGAGCAGATTTCGGAAGACAGGGGAGAGGTCGCCGGACAAGCACGACCGATCCTGACCGGCCACGAGTTCAACGACGGCCATCCGGTTCTCGGTGAGTGTGCCGGTCTTATCCGTGCAGAGCACCGTTACTGCACCCAGTGCTTCGATCGCGGGAGGGTGCCGGACCAGTACCCGATGCCGGGCCATTCGCCACGCGCCCAGCGCCAGAAAGACGCTGAGCACGACTGGAAATTCTTCCGGAACATTGGCCATTGCCAAGGTGACGCCCGCCAGCGCAGCCTGCAGCCAGTCACGGTGAAGAACAAAGTGGAGGACAGCCACCAGCGTGCTCGCCGCGAGCGCAAGCGCCGTGAACGCCAGGACGGCGCGCCGGATCTGTCGCTGCATTGGTGTCGGTGGGGTGCGTACCTGCTGCAGGGATGCGCCGATCTGGCCAATAGCGGTATCGGTACCTGTTGCCGTCACGACCGCCGTCGCGTGTCCGGCAACGACCAATGTGCCGGCGTAGACGCGGTCCTGCGTCATCACCCCGCAAACTCGCCGTACGGCGACGGACTCACCGGTCAACAGCGATTCGTCCAACTGCAGCACCTCGCCGCTCAATCCATCGTCGGCGACGAGCCGCGCATCCGCTGGCACCCGGTCGCCTTCGGAGAGCTGTAGGACGTCGCCACGCACGATGTCGCGGCTCGACAGCGACACAGGGCGACCGTCACGGCGTACCCGGGCCATCGGACTCCCGAGCTCCCTGAGTGCTCTGAGCGCGCGCTCGGAGCGATACTCCTGATAGAACGTCAGGCCGACGACGAGCAGGACTGATACGCCCAGCATTCCCGCATCAGTCGGATCGCCAAGCAGCAAATGGATCGTCGCAGCGGCGACGAGCAGCAGCAGCATCGGTTCGGCGAGCACGCTGCGCATGATGCGCAATCCGCCACGGCCATCGGATTGGGGCAACACGTTGGGCCCCTCCGATGCCAAGCGACGGAGCGCTTCGGCGAAGGACAGGCCTTGCACCCGACCACCTGCTTTTCCAGGCGGCTGCGGCGCGGCGGTGGATCTGACGACTCGCACGGGAAGTTATTGCCTTGGAGGGATGCCTCACCGTGAACCATTCCCGCTCACGGTCTTTGATCTGCATCAACTACCCGCCGCATTCGACCGATCCGCAAAGAGGAACCCTGCAATCCCAGCGCCGACCCTGACGTGCACCGGCAGGCGCTCTAGCGCGCTGTGTACCCACCGTCTATGACCAGCTCGGCACCAGTGACGAAGCGGGCCTCATCGGAGGCCAGATAGACAACGCCCCAGGCGATATCGTCCACGTCGCCAATGTGTCCCAGCGGATGCAATCTCCCAAGTTCGGTCAGCGCACGGTCCAGATCGGTCGCGCCACTATCGCGCAGGTGATGCTCGACCATTGGCGTGCGGATGTAGCCTGGATGCACAGAGTTCACGCGGATGTTGTCAGACGCGTAGAGGAGGGCGTCGGTCTTGCTCATGAGACGGACAGCTCCCTTCGAGGCATGGTACGGAGGCACGTCAGCCGCTCCAACAAGGCCGTAGATAGAAGAAAGGTTGATGATGCTGCCGGCGCGGGCGCGGCGCATGTGGGGTATCGCGTGCTTGGTGCAGAAGAATACGCCCTTGACGTTGACCGCCTGCACTCGATCCCATTCTTCTTCGGTAAGCTCATGCGTCGGCTTGTTCGCACCGGCGATGCCGGCATTGTTGACGAGGACATCCACGCGCCCGAACGCGGCAGCTACCGCATCGATCGCGCCAGATACGTCGATTTCGCGAGCGACATCAACATGCCAGTAGCGCGAAGCACATCCTGCTTGAAGCAGTTCGGCGGCCAGCGCTTCCCCCTGCGAATCAAGCAGGTCGAACAGGGCGACAGCGGCCCCCTCCTGGGCCAGGCGTCTGGCGCATGCTTGACCAATACCCACCGCCGCACCGGTGATAATGCATACTTTCTCACGCAGCCTGTTCATGACCCTGCCAGACGGCACGACGCATTGCCTGCCTCCGCCTGCTACGCTGCACCAGGCAAGAACATGTAAGTTGATCTGGATCAACAATGCGGCTTTTTGATCCAGCGTGCACGTCCGCCAACTGATGCGTTGAAGCGATTGCAGACCGGTCTGCGCAATGCCAATCCTTGACCTAGATCATGATCGGCCGGCCTATCGTTGTACAAGATGGCATCCCGCACTCTCAAAGGCTCCATCATGGACGCCCTGTTCAATCTCTTCGCAAAGAAGATATCGAGACTTGCAGGACGACCGATAAGCTTTGCAACCGCATTGCTGAGCGTGGCGGCCTGGCTGGCAACCGGCCCCATCTTCAAGTTCAGCGACAGTTGGCAGCTGGTGATAAATACCGGAACAACGGTAATTACCTTCCTCATGGTATTCCTGATCCAGAACACTCAGACGCGGGACACTGAAGCGATTCAGATAAAGCTCGATGAGTTGATCCGGGCGACGGAGGAGGCGAGCAATACACTCCTGGATCTGGAAGAGCTTGATGAGGCCACACTTGACCGATACCGCGAGACGTACGAGAGCTTGGCCCGCAATTCAAGGAATGACCGGTCAGCCAACGGCACAGCCCCGGGCGTCTGAGGGCGGATGCATGGACAACCACCAGACCTTCGCTTGGCGTGTCTCCGTGGCGGCGTCCCGGTACAGAACGTCATCCTATCGAATCACTAGCATTCATCTAACAACGACCTAAATTTGCCTTAATCGCCGGGGCTGACGATCCCGCCCCATGGACACGATCCCACAGCCGATACCCTTGGCCCCTCATCCGGGTCGATTTGTCGAAGCCTCGCTGATCGACCGCGACCATTTCGATCGAAGAATGGTCGAAGCGTCCATCGCCAGGGTCTACGCAGAGCGCTTTGGTGACGACGTACGCACGTTCATGCCGCACTTGCTGGCCTACCGGGACACCCAAGGCGCGCTTCGCATGCCGCGTTGCGTTTATAGGGTAGGGCGCAGGTCCGCTTCTAGCCGATAGCAAGCATAAGAACTATTCAAGTAGCTAGCCCGGTGCTGACGCCAGCTTTTGACCAAGAGCAGAGAAATGCACTTATGTTGCCAAGAGTGTGTCGGATCAGGCGTTGGGGCATGCCATGAAGCGCTGCTGGATCGTCTGCTTTGCAGTCTTGCTTCGGCGCACAAGCATCTAGGAGAACGCAATGCCGAGCCCTGCTTCCACACCCATGGTGGTGCGGCCGCTCAGGCCGGCTGGTGGCAGAGGGCTGACTTGTCACCTTGGACAGATGTACAAGTTAAGATCTGATGGCCGCTATATAGAATCGCCCTTGAGATCTATTGCGGCCTGCTCCTTGGATCTATAATGGCCGCATGACTGACAATGACTCACACATGAAAGATATCTGGCGCAGGCTGGCAATGAGCGTCACGGCAACGGATGGAGTGGCCCTATCCACTGGAGCTCGATCAACGTTAACTAATTACTGGACCGAGGGAAAATGGTTCAACGAGCCTGAGGTGCATCGGGTACTTTCAGATGGTGCATTAGAGGTTATGACCGATAAGAACACTGATTTTTGGCGTGAGACTTACTATGGGTTCATTCGCGATAGTGGCCACTTTCTCGCCATAGAAGCTCCAGCAAGTTTTACCTGCCAGCTCCGCATCCGCGCCGACTTTGAGTCGCTCTATGATCAGGCGGGAATCATGATCCGTATCGACGAGCGGCGGTGGGTTAAGGCGGGCATCGAGCTCAGCGATGGGCGTGCGATGCTTAGCAGCGTCGTAACAAACGGAGGTTCTGATTGGGCAACAAGTCCCTACGAAGCGGACCCTTCAGACTTTTGGATGCGTGCCACGATCGGGAAAGGTGTGCTTCGCCTCCAAGTGTCAAGAGATGGAAAGTACTGGCCTTTGGTCCGATTGTGTCCGTTTCCGATAGCTAGTACGTACGAGGTGGGCCCAATGGCGTGCACACCTGAGCGCGAAGGACTAAAAGTTCGCTTCTCAGATTGGCAGCTGGGCCCGAACATAGGCAAAGATCTACACGACCTCACCTGATATCTCTTTGCCACTCATGTATGCAGCGACGCAGCGTCATCGCAATATTAGTACCCCGGCGTTACTGATAGGCGTGGGTGGCGCCAGATTCCCATACGGTGCCGGTGAATAGACGCCGAGGCCTCTTATTGAGGCGCGCGGGACGGGAGAAACGATCTATCGCTCCGTTGGAAGCGAAGTCCCAGTTAGCTCCTCCGCGAGCTGCCACAGACGTGCCCGATCAACAACCGCGGCAGATCGTGGCTGTTTAGCCAAATGAGAGTCCCCAATAAGCAAGAATTTTGGCCCATAGAACGCACCCTGCGTTGCAGTGGGGTCCACCGCAGCTCTTAGAAGCGAGTCTGTCGCCCACTTGACATCCATGGAAGGCACAAGCCTGAAAGCCAATTTCTTGTGCGTTGAGCCTGTATCTATATTCGGGCCGCTTGTCTGTAGATTAGTTCGAGTGTGCCCTGGATGAGAACTTGTGCTAAGCAGCGGCCATCCCTGTTCATTTGCGATTTCGCCCAATCTGTTAGCGAACACCAAGCAGGCGAGCTTCGACTGCGCGTAAGCTGCCATTGGGCTATATGAAGACAAGCTTTGAAGGTCACTCAAGTTGATCTTCGCGCCAATTGCCGCACTGCTCGTGACCGTGCTTACGCGAGGAGCCTCCGCCTCAAGGAGAGCGGACATCAGAAGGTTAGTGAGAGCGAAATGGCCAAGGAAGTTGGTCGCCATCTGCAGCTCAAATCCATCCGCACTCAGCATACGTCGCGGCGGCATCATGATGCCCGCGTTGTTGATGAGTACGTCCACAGGACGGCCATCCCTTAGGGTGGCCTCAGCAAATTCGTGAACGCTCGCAAGGGAGGAGAGATCTAAGTGGCGTACCTTAATCGACGACGAAGGGAGCTGAGCACGTATAAGTCTGCAGACGGCATTCCCTTTTTCCTCATTGCGAACAGCCATGATGATGTCGGCATGCGAAGCGGCTAATCGCCGGACTGCCTCTTCACCTGTACCGCTATTGGCACCTGTCACGACTATCAGCCGGTTCTTCTGATCAGGAACAGTGAACATCCAGCACCCTCCGGCTAAACATCTGTTGAATGCGACGTGAAAAAACTTGGCCTCGCGCATTGGCTGCTGCGGGTCAGTACCAGCGTCTCGTCTCGCTGCCACAGTCATGACAGGTGTTACAAGTACACTAGTCAGTGTAAGTTTTGCTGCGTGAATGTACACCGCCCAGTGTACATTTGCAACCTTCTGTTCACTGGTCGCTCTAGCGGATTTCAAGCGAGCTAAGCAGTTACAGCCGCTGTAGATTTCACACAGACTTCAATGGCAGACACAGCGATGTCTGCGTTGAAATCAACCTCAGAAGTTCTTTCCTTTTTCGGATCTGCATCTTTGACGTGCGCCAACTTTCCCAGGGCTGATAAGGGATGTTTATCGGGGGTAGGGCGAACGTCCGCTTCTGGCCGGAAGCGGACACCTTGCCCGGCGGCTTCCGGGAGGCATCTGTCTGAGGGATACGCTATCTCTAGCAGTCCACCCGAGAGATAGATGCTCGACACCGCCTCGGAATCTCTGGACGCGACGGCTGACTTCGCGATCTATGCTTTCTCGCTCTTGGCGGAGAAAAGCTCTGCAGCCCATGCTATGAATGCTTGGACGATGGGCGATCCATAACGGTGGTGCGGGTAAAGGATCGAAACCGGCACCGACGGCGGACGCCACCGCTGAAGCACCTCAACCAGGCTGCCATCCTGCAACTGCTTCTCGACCAGTACGCCTTGCAACTGTGCCAGCCCGTATCCCTTCATGCACAGCTTGATGTACAGCTCGGTCTCATTGACGGCGACCGAGCCCTCCACTGGTACTACCTGTCTCTTCCCATCAGCTGAGAAGAGCAGGCTGCCACCGCCCCTCGAACCAGAGGAAAAATGGTGGACTGCGCGGTGCCCGGCGAGGTCTTCAAGTGATTGTGGGACGCCATACACCTCCAGATAGCTTGGTGCGGCGCAGGTGATCCAGCGGAAGTTCCCCAGCGGCCGGGCTACGAGGTTGGAGTCTTCCAGCGGCCCGGTCCGGATCACGCAGTCCACACCCTCCTGGACGAGGTCGACCGGCCGGTCACCCACGCCGATCATCAGATGGACCCCGGGATACTGACGGCGAAAGCTGTCCAGGTTCGGGAGGAGTATCGAGTGCGCGAGGCCGCCTGGCATGTCGATCCTCAATCGCCCCCGCAGGTCCTGTGGCGACGACTTCAGGCCGGTTTCCGCCTGTTCGATCTGGTTGAGGATCTCGCGGCACTGCAGGTAGTAGCGCTCGCCTTCCGAAGTGGGGCTGACGCTGCGCGTGGTCCGGTTGAGCAGGCGGACGCGCAGGTGCTTTTCCAAGCCCTTGATCAAGCCCGTGACGGTGGAGGGGGGCATGGAGAGAGCCTCGGCGGCACGCACAAAGCTCTTCGCTTCTACCACCCGCACGTACGCCTGCATCGCCAGAATCCGATCCATTTCGCTTCCACCCTACAGTTGACGGTCACCTCGATCCTGATTATGCGCGTTCTACGAATAATAAAAACGAAGAGCATGGATTTTTCGCAGGGTCAGCGGGGCATAGAGTTCACGCCATTCCAGAAATCGACCTTGCCCCAATGAGCCCCCTCCCGCGAGACATTCTTCAGCAACCGACAACCGCAGCGGCCGAAAAGACGCTCATCCGTGGCGCAACCATCATCAGCATGGACCCGGCTGTGGGCAACCTCGTGAAGGGCGACATCCTGGTCTCCGGTCGGACCATCACTGCCGTTGGCGAGAACCTCAGCGCCGAGGACGCGTTCGTCATCGATGCCAAGGACATGATCGCCATCCCGGGCATGGTGGACTCCCACCGCCACGCCTGGGAGGGTCAGCTGCGCCGGATCAACTCCAACGCCGAGACCTTGGAGCACTACTCCAACGCCACGCATTTCTCGTTCGCCAAGCATTACCGTCCGCAGGACATGTATGTCGGCACCTTGCTGTCCGCGCTGGGCGCAATTGATGCTGGCATCACTACGGTCATCGACAACTCCCACAACAGCCGCACAGCCGCGCACTCCGATGCATCGGTTGAAGCTCTGCTCGATGCCGGCATCCGTGCGCTGCATGCATCAGGCGCTCCCGTGTCCGGCACTTGGGACCGCGCGCATTGGCCGGGAAACCTCGCCCGCCTGCAGGAAAAGTACTTCAAGGACCCGGCCAACGACCTGGTCACATTGGCGACCATGGCCAACATCGAGCCGGAGCTCTGGGCCGAAGCACGCCGCCTGGGTATCCCGATCGTCACCGAGTTCTTCGGTGAACAGATGGGCGCCCAGCTCCCTCAGTTGCATGCGCAAGGGCTGCTGGGCCCGGACAACATCTTCAACCACTGCACCTGCCTGAAGGATGAGGGCTGGGAGATCCTTCGCGATGCCGGTGTGCACATCAATGTCTGCCCGCGCTCGGATGCCCACTACGGTATCGAGGATGGCATGTTCGCCTGGGATGCGGCGGTTCGGCACGGGCTGCGACCCGGCTTCAGCGTTGACAACGAGACGTCCTACAGCGGCGACATGTTCATGGAAATGCGCGTGGCCTATTACCTGGAGCGCGTGCTGCGCGTCAATGCACGTCCCCCGCGTAGTGCCGGCACCTCACAGGATCCGCTCAATTCCCACCGCCTGCTTGAAGCCGCCACGCTTGATGGCGCGGCCTGCGCAGGGCTGCAGGACAGGATTGGCAGCCTGACGCCGGGCAAGCAGGCCGACATCGTGCTGTTCCGCACCGGCGACATCAACCTGTATCCGTCCAACAATGCGTTCGGAACAGTGGTGCATGCGGCGGAGCGCAGCAACATCGACACCGTGATGGTCGGCGGCCGGGTGCTGAAGCGGGGCGGCGAAATGTGCGGCCTGGACATGGGCAAGTTGCGCGCTGCGGTGGACGAATCCTGCGCGCACCTGTTCTCGGCTGCCGGCTACACGCCGGACGTGTTCGGCACTTCCTTCCCCGTTCTAACCAATCACTGAGAGTAAACATGAACAGCTTCGGTGCCTGGGCCTTTCCACTGGCAATGGTTGCGGGAATGGCCGTCACATTGCAGACCACGTTCAATGGTCAGTTGGCAAAGGGCCTGGGCGGCGATCCTGTTGCAGCCGCCATCTTCTCCTTCATGGTGGGGCTGTTGTCGCTCACTCTCGTCGGTCTCGTACGGGGCAACACCCTCGGCCTGCTTGCAGGCATCCCGGCGCAGCCGGCCTGGGTGTTGCTGGGCGGAGTGATGGGCGCATTTGCGCTGCTCAGCAACGTCATCCTGGTGCCCCGTACCGGCATGGCCGCCCTGGTGGGGCTGGTGATCGCCGGGCAGCTGCTGTCTTCGTTGGCCATCGACCATTTCGCATTGATGGGTTCTGCCCATCGTCCCGTCTCCCTCATCAAGCTTGCAGGCGCGCTGGTCATGCTGGCCGGACTTGCAATCTCGCTGTTTGGAGATCGCTGGTCCAGGTTGCTTGTGTGATTGCTCGAGGAACGGTGCAGGCGGCCGCGCGCTCGAACCCTGGCTTGACCGAAAACGTCCGCTTCTGGCCGGAAGCGGAGGTCGGCGGGGCAGGGGATTAGGAAGATTTATCGGGGGTAGTCGAGACAAATTCCTCGAGCGCGAACGACTGATCTCGCGTCACAAATGGGCGATTTACGCGCAGGACTGTTAACCGGACGACTCGTGCTGTCCCACTATTCAAGATCCCAGACGAATGTCGCGGAAGCCCTCACCCAGTTGCAGTGCGGCGCTGCGACGGTCGCCCATGTCGATCAGCTGGTCGAGTATCCGAAGGAAGGCCTGCGCCATCGAGAGGTTCATCGGGGCGTCCCGATGTGACAGATGCTGGATAAGGCCGGCGATTCGTGCGCAGAAGAGTGTGCCGCGCCAACCTCGCAGCCCATCAGGGCCCAGTGAAAGGACCTCCAGAACTTGGTCCGCGAACGCACCGGAGGGGTAATGCGCTCGCGATCGTTCGCATAGAGTAAGGTATGCCGCCATTACCGGAACCGCCCAGCCCGCCGCACGCACGTACCGGTCCACCTGCGGCATGATTCTCTCAATCTCCGCCCAGTCACCATTGACGTAACGGCTGGCACGTTCAGCCCGCTCGATTGACACGAACATCAAGCTTTCGACAAGCCTCGGTAAATCGAAACCGGACAACTCGCCCGCACGATAACTGTCACGTTTGAATGCTCGGTCCGCTAGAAGCCGAGTCAGGCAAAGATCAATCACGGCGACTGCGTCAGACGGCACAGTCTGCGCATCATAGATGTACCTGCAGATGTACAAGCTAGCAAATGGGCCGAGCATGGCCCAGCAGGGCGAATGGCTGCGCTGCCGCGAGCAATGAACCGGGGTGTAGGGGCAGCGCCCCTACGGAAACGCTTCACACGCGCTCGCAGCGCCTTGGCCCCGGCGCCGGTAGGTCTGCTGCAGGTGGCTCGGCGTCAGGACCAGCCATCACCACCGCCGAACGCTGTTTGCGCTGGCTCACAACGTCCCGCAGATTGACGACAGTGGCAGGATGATGGCGGATGCCGGCATCGCGATTGCGCACATTTCTGGAACTGTCGATCGACGGCGCCGAGCGGGCAGCTTCCATCATCCGGCGCCATTCCTGCGCCTGACAGGCGGTGAGAGACAGCCACGCCAGATCCTCGGGCAACAACTCGCGGCCTTCGGGCGTGATCAGACGATCACCGATGAAAGAAAAACCGGCCCAAGGGCCGGTCAGGTCGATACGGTGGTGCGGGTCGAACTCAATCATGCCGCGATCTCATCCTTGTGTCTGCCGCACCGAAAACGCCCGGCCTCTAACGCATTGATTGTAGAAGATATGGATGGGGTGAGCTTAGCCTCTTCCTGGCAGCTTCCGTCCACCAAAGATGCCCGATATTTCCGGAAGTCCACCAAAGATGCCCGATATTCCCGGAAGTTCACCAAAGACGCCCGGCATTTCCAGAAGTACATAAATAACGCCCAACAGTTCCGGAAGCCCATAAAACACGCCCACGACTGCCGGGGGTTCATTAGAATTGCCAATTAGCCCACGCGGCGGCAAAGCCTCCCCTTGTGTTGCGTACTCGCATGAAGGCTACTGCCGTTCGCAGTCCGGCACGAGACAGTGCCGTTGCCCCAATGATGGCAAAAATTGCTAAGAACTGCCTGCCTTAGGATTTCTGCTGGATTCTAGCTGTTTTTCGAGGTGTCACCCAGGCGACCCGGACTTCTCTCAAGGAACGGGCGGAACCCTGAAGCTCGATGACCGGATACCCACCTGAAGGCAGTACATCCTTCGGATTCAGCTTGAACACCCTTGCAAGCGTCAACGCCAAGCCTTCCTCATAAGCGGTTGCCAGAACCCACACAAGCGCGTCGACCAAGGCGGATCTTCCCTTAATGCTGTCCAATACCGAAGCGACGATTACGGAAGGGGACCTATCCGGCTTGTCGTTCGCGATACCAAAGGCCGCAGCGGCCAGCTCCAGCGCTGTGCCGCACGCTAACGTTACCATCGGGTCGACAACCGAGAGATTGAGCCAAGTCGCGCCGCTGGCAGAAACACCATAGGGAGCTAGGAACGACTCGTGCCGCTCTACCTCAGTGGGTCCTTGGGTGTCGTAGTGCGTTGAGCGGAAGCTCAGGACAGATAGGCCTTCAAGTCCGACCCTGGCGCATGCCGCTGCAGTGGCCCGCGTCAAAGCATCGTAGGCCATCAATGGGAGCGGAGCGCACATGAGGCCCGAGTTGCCGCCAATCATTGCCCAGCCCCAGAACGCCCCTGGCTCCGGATCGTCAGCGGATGGCTGGAAAGCCTCATACCTTACGTGAGCATTGCCATCGTCCTGGTGGACGGGCGGCATAGGAGTCGTTCTATCAATCAGGCGCGCCAGAGCTGAAGGCCAGCTTTGCGCATCACTGGGGAAGTGAATCACTCGGCCTGCCCGCTGGCGTGATGCCCAATGAAGGTAGTCATCCACCCACTGCGACACTTCACGAGCGGGAAATTGCCTGACGTCCAGTAGCGCTGTGTGGGCGTCGATTGGCTGAAATCCACAAGTACAAGTCCCGAGACCACCGGAGTGGTCAAAACTGGTGCCCAGCGTCCTTCCGCATGCCTCGCAGTGGCTGATGAGCTTCTCGCCATGCCAAGGGCACGCAGAGATGGAAGGAAGGAGAAATAGTGAACAATGGTAGCCGTGAAGTGCGCATGCGGGGCACCGCATATATGGAAGCTCACTACCCGCGAGAAGTCGAAGTGATTGAACTGGAAGCCACGCGGCCGGATTCCATAGATTCTTCGTTGTGACGTCACGGACTTCGATGGCTGACGCAAAAGTATCCTGCACCCGGCCCGGCAGAAGCAAAGGGCGGAGCATGGAGCGCCCAGTCTTACGCCTCACCCCCATGATCATGAGTTGCTCACTTGTTGGCATGCCCAGTGCAACGATCCGCTGCAGCACGCCGTAGCCCGATATGTATGGATAGAACTCATGCTCTGCGCCGACAATCCGAGGCGTAGAAGGATTTACGGCGCGAGAGCTATTCATTGCTTCCCCCTACCTGGTTTGCCGTATTCTGTATCTTCTCAATGATGGCGATTGCCTTGTCGGACATCTTCTCGCGCATGCGAATGAACTCGGTTCGCAGGTACCCGACATGCACAAGCGCAGCACGGACGTCAGATGGAGTGAAGCGTTCGAAACTCTGCTGAAACCAAGCGTTCGTTAGCAGATTCCGCACGGTCGATGTGAAGGAGCACATCGGCCAGCCACTATGTTCGGGAAGTCCCACCTCCCTCCGGAGGGCGGACACAGCATCGCAAATCATCTCCGTTTCAGATTCCAGCCGCCATCCGCGATCAAATGCGTCGGTGGCGAAGTATCTAGAAAATGGCATGTCCTCTGTCGGCCACCATGCTGCGCCGTCGTAGCGCGACAGGGCATGCCTGACCTCATCTCGCGCCGCAAGAGGAAGAAATGGGGCTGAGTCCAGAAACCACCGGCGAACAACATGTGACGGATGGTGCTGCCACATGTCGCCAAGCTCGATGCCCTGCTGGTCACTTTGGTACACAAAGACCAAAAAGAGAGTAAGCTTGTCCTTGCTCATCAAGTTATCAAGATCTTCTAAGCACTGAAACTCAAGATTGGTGAGCCGTTGAGCACTGTCGATGAACAATACGTACCTGCGTACGTCGGCGTGCCCACACGCGGCGCGCATGTGATTGTGTATTCGTGCCCTCAGCTCGTGAGGCCTGGCCGATGACCAGCGCGGCATTCCCAGTTGATGTGAAAGCGCGTGCCAGAAGCTCAGCGGGCTCCTGCATGCATCTGAGGTTGCGACGATTGCCCTGGCCACACCTGCGCGGCGTCCGTCCTCCACGAGCCAGCGCCAGTCGGTTTCGACTAGATAGTCTTGCGCCGTGGATTTGCCAACCCCGCTCTCTGAATAAAGAGAGCACCCATGATGACCCTGCTGAATGTTGTACAGAACGAAATCCGCCATGCGTTCGACAGGCTTCGTGTTGATACGGTAGCCAGACTCAATGAAAAGTGGATGGTCGGGGTCAAGGCGACGGACGGCCATGATGGCCTCCGCAAGGTCCGATCTAGTCATCAAGATTCACCTTGCCTCCCCGGGGGACTCTTACCGGGATGTGAGCTGGCTGGGACCGAATGTCGGGCAGACGGCCGAAGTGCAACTGCTGCAAGCGCGCAAGTTGGTCGACTGCGGGTTGGGACGTGTCTGCAGTAGATCGAAGATGCGCTATGAAGGCTTCAATTGCACACTCCACGCCAGCGATTGAGAAATCACTGCGCTGTTTGGACCAACGACAGATGATCCTTCGCGTCCTCTCGTCATGCGGCGCGCGCGACCAAGGCGCTCGCGCGGTAGCCACTCCGAATGGCACGGTGGCACTTTGAAGTAGCACGATTGAACGAAGATCGCGCCTATTCACGCGCGCAAGAATCCTGGTGCCAATCAGTCCCCATTTATCGTTAAGGGAAGGGGATCGGTAGTCCGCATACAAGTAGGTGACATGGGGCAACTCCCCATTATCCTTGTTGCCTTTTACGGGCAGGCTTACGATTGTCGAAGCCATATCTGCAGCATCCAGGCCACAGGTTTCCGGCGCAAACGCAAACGCTGACTCTTTGCGATTCGTGAGATACGCTAGCGGCGTCATCTGTCCGAGTGCGGAGTGAGGCGTCGCGTTGTAGTTGGCTATGATGACGTCCAGGAGCTCCTCGAGAAGGTGCATCTGGATGGGATGGGCATCCGGAGAGAAGTTGCTGATCCTGATCTTGTTTTCCCCCAGCCGTTTGGCGGGCTCAAAACCGCCGGGGATCTTACGCAGCGCACCACGTTCCAAGCGCGAGAAGAATTGCTCTACAATGGGTCGTGAGCGCGGTGTGTGCGACTTTCCGAAGATCATCACACCTCCCCGAGCCCTGCAGAATGCTGCTTCGAGTGCATGGGCCGAGTGCGCAAGGAAGTTGTCCAGTGCGACAGCGGCCGAGCGCGTGACTATCGGCGTTGCTGCCTGATAGACGGGCATTCCAGCGCCAGGTGCGTAGAAGAGGTCCGGGATCGTCAGGTCCCTGGGAGCCCAGGGTTCCATTGACTTGGACAAGCAGAGCGCTACATCAAGATTGTCATAGCTCTGGCCGACACAGAGAAGCCATCCCGTTACCGCCCTGGATTCAGTCTCTATTTCGATGAGAAGCCATAGCCGTGACACTTTGCGCGTAACACGCGCGCCATTGGGCATATCGATGGAGATCTTGCATTCAACATCGATTTGGTGCGCGTCAAACTCCGTTCTGGCGAACAGGCCCATCCGTACTGCTTGCTCCAAAGCGACAGGAGCGTTCGATGCCGATTGAGGTTCATAAAGGTCCACGTCGGCTACTGCCGACTGCCGCCGCTTGAGCAAAGCAAGCAGCGAGCGCTTCCCCTTGCCAGGATCGTTCAGGGGGAATTTGTCCTCCAGGTTGTGCTGCTTCAGCTCCGCAAGGACTCGTTGGTGCAATTTTACGAACGCGCTTGGAGGGCGGCCCGGCGGCAGATGGGTTGCAAAGCCATCGATCAAGGCTTTAACACTTGGCACAGCTTCGGAGACTTTGTGCCACGCAAATCTTCCTGGAACCAGCGGCAATTCCGCGGGTTCGAAGGAAAGCTCAGTCGAGTAACTGCCCCATGGAATGCATACGCGAAATCCGTGCGGCATGCCATCGTGGGCTATCGTGGGCGCTTTCATTGCCATGCGCTTCAGGCGTTTGTGGCAGATTCCATATCTCCGGGATATAGCGGTGATGGTGGAACGGCCCAGAAGCAAGGCGGTGAGTGCTTCCTTGGCCACGCGGAACTTGGAGAGATGATCTGGTGCAATATCAACCGGATGTGGGGAGTACCACTCGTCGAGTGTCGCCTGATCATAGATTTCGTACCTAGCCATGACGCACCTCCACGAGGGCATCCGGATCCCCTGGGCGATAGTCCACGAGTTGTACGCGGCCGGTGTAGACGAGGCTTGCCACTGCGCAAGCCACTGCGAACCGGGCCTGGCCCGTCTGCAGTTGTAATGCGCTCATGGTGAGGCGCTCAACGTTCTGGAGCATGTCCTCAATCCTCACTTCCAACTGCCTGGCCCCCGCGATCTTTGCATTGGCCCAGACAAGCGGAAGTAGTTCGTAGGCAACAGCGACCTCGCTGGCGCGAGATGCCAGAGAGTTTTCGTGGACAAGTCGCAATACGAGCCCTTGATTCAAGGCCATGTGGATGAGCTCGTCATCTGCGGGAAGCTTGACTAAGCCAACGCTCAGTGAAGCCACCCGTTTTGTAGGGATTACAAACTGGTAGTGCTGGGTGCCATCCCTCCGCCCGACCCAGAAGCTCAACTCAAGGTCGCGCTTCTCGCCTACCGTGATTCGACGCGGCCTCTCAACATACATCTCCACCTGGGGGTCAAATTCGAGCATCAGCGCCTGGCAAAAGTTGACCAGGTCGGCCACCGTTACGGTCCGCCCATTCTTCGGGGACTGAAATACAAAGATTTCGCGGCGGTCGCGCTTGCCGCGTGCTAGCTCGAGAGGGGAATGGGGCAGATGCCCCTCACGGCGGTCTTCGTCCGTCGGTTTGGCGGTCGCGCTTTTTCCTGCGGTCATCATCCTGCTCCTCAGCCGTCGGCTTGCGAACGTCTGCCCGGTCTCGAGATTGGAACAAGGTGCCCATTCAGGTTCGCCTCCGCCATATGAGATGGGGAGGAAATGGGCGCACCCCTCCGCGCGAACGGGAAGTCGCTTGACTTTGTCAAGGAAAAGGGTGAGCCTCAGGGTACAGGCTGAGTTTCACCACCATCTGCTCCAACAGATGTCACTTGCCCCCGCGCCAACGGGGGCAAGTCATTTCCAGGGTTCGGAGATGTTAGTTTCCGGCTCTTGGTACTCTCCTCGGCGCTCGGCGAGCGCATCTTCGGGGACGTCTTGAGTCTGTTCTTGAAACGCTACAAGCCCGGCCCCTTGAGTTTGGGTTGTGGGGCGTCATTCCTGGTTGGGCTTCAGAGCAGCCGCTTCATCTTGCGGGGTGCCAGATACTGCCGGCGGACTGATTGCGGCCCTCAGCCCAACCATCCAGTCGGCGATGTCCATCGCAAAGGCAAATTTGCCGCGGCGGCCGGGCACTTTGAATATCTTCACGGGCAAGGTTCCGCGTGCCTCTGCTTGGCGGAGCGCGTGGCTGGAGCGATAGCCAAGAGCTCGCGGCAAGTTTTCATAGCCGATGAGAGGCCCGAAATGAAAGGTCAATTCTCTTTCGATCTCACGGCGTTCCGGGGCCAGGATTGATTCGTTGGTCCGCTCCGTCATGGCGTGGTCACACCCCGTCGCTTGTGTCCTCCTGATTCTGCCCCTCTAATACGGATGGTGGAAGGAGTAACAAACTCGCGTTTCGTTACCCATCAAAGGTGAATGGGGAGGGGCACGGCCATGGCGCTCAAAGAGATACCCTTTTACGGCGAGGCGCGACTTGCCCGCATGCGTGCAAGCACGAGCATACTTCCCGCCAACCGAGCCGTGCCGTACTGCCTGCGATCACTCAGTGTCGGATTGTGGTTTGAATGCTTGCGAAGCCGAATGGGCCTATCCAGCGCATACGCGCTCGGACAGTCGATATCCCCGGAGCGTCCCGGCTGCCACTCCAATGTGTGGGTGAAATATGCCCATGCGGAACACGTCCCGTCCCAGGCGACGCAGGCAGCAGCCGAGGCGCGCTATCCCGGCTCCCGCATGGTTCTATGTTCACCGGTCTGGGCCGCTCTGAATGTCCACGAGGCACTTGGCGGTTGTGGAGAATCAATACTCATGTCGCTCAGTGCACCTGTGCAACTGGAAGTGTTCAGCGGAGCGAGCTTGCGAGCCGGCATGTTTGTCCGCCGAGACCGTCGGTTACGAGAGATCACCGAGGGCTTGTGCGGGCTGGGCACTCTGGATAGCCTGGCGGCACTAGTGGTGATGTTGAGGGTCGCCCATGAGCAGGGCAGACGGCATGACTGCTTTGCCTTGGGGCGTGCACTGCACGATTGCCTGCTACTGGTGGGGCAGGATAGTCCCATCCAGCTTATTGCCGAAGAGCTGTTCTGGTACTTCAGCCATTTCGTGCTTCCTTTCACAGGGTGCCGGGGTGTTCGGATTGCATCGTCGCGACGCCGCTTGCTCCTGCAGCATGAGGTTCTCTCCCGCCTCGTACTTGAGCTTGAAGACAGCGGGTTCGACTATCTCCCAGGCATGCGTCACCCGCTCTTGCGGGTAGTCCGCAATCAGCAGCATGCTCCGTCTTCGCGCTTCTTCTCGCCCGGCGTCGGACCCTGCAGCGCAACATCGCGGCAGATGGCGCGGTAGCGCTATCAATACAGAGTCTTGTTGAGACGAGGAGGCATCCAGGATGGTGAGCGCAGAGACTAAAGGCTCGACCGATTACGAAATGAGCCGCTTGTGGTGGGCGGCACGGCTGTCGCAGTCGAGTAGAGGCTCAAGATGATTGCCTATCTTGGTTGGGGGTCGCTGGTATGGCAACCCGACGGTCTACCGGTTCGTGGACAGTGGCTGGCAGACGGGCCAACGGTTTGCGTAGAGTTTTTAAGGCAATCCGGCAATGGACGGCTTACGTTGGTCATGCATGCGGCCGCGTCTGCTGTCACCTCCTTCTGGGTTGAGGCTGGTACCGACGACGAGGGCGACGCCAAGCGAGCCTTGCGTGAGCGGGAAGCCATTCCCTCAAAGAACATGGAGCGACACTTGGGGGTCTGGACACATGGCTGTCCAGCACCGGCGAGTATTCCTGGGCTCGCTGACTGGGCCGCTGCTCGCGGGATTACCACTGTGCTATGGACGGCGCTGCCACCGAAGTTCAACGGGGAAAATCAACGCGTCCCATCAGTGGAAGAAGCAGTTGCCTACCTCGCAAGCCTCTCAGGGCAAACTGCGACGCTCGCAGAAGAGTACGTCCGGCGAGCCCCGCCCCAGATTGACACCGTCTATCGTCGTGAGTTTGCTGCACGTCTAGGCTGGCATCCCCTTCCGAAAGGGAGCTAACTGCGACGTGCGTGTGATAGCCGATGGCCAAACTCCGGCAATGGCCAGCACCGTTTCTCACCTTGGGCCGACTTGGGCCGGAAGGCCCGGCCCTGTCAGCGCTGCCCGGGGCTCCGGCTCAACAACTGGATGAGCAGAAGCCACTTGTGTGTCACTTTGCCGGCGGAGGCAGCACAACGATGAGTGCCATCCATGGGGCGATTGCCAGAACAGTGGCAATGTACGCGTACTTCAAACAGCTGAATTTTGACGAGAGAATCTTGGAATTGCGCCAACATTGACCCAGGAGGTCTTCCTCGAACTCCATCAGCGTACGCTCCGCGCACTTCTGCAAGAACTCGTGCTCGGCCATGCTCGACACCCGTTCAAAGAAGATGAGCGAATTTGACCCGCCTCGCAGTTCCGGAAAATATCCGTACCACAGGTGCCAGAAGCTAACAGTAAGCGGTGTAAGGAACAAAACGCCCACAACCGAGATCAGGGCCGTTAGTTCATCAAGTTTCGGCAGCCGCGTCGCGATCATGGCAAGCATGCCCAGGTTGATACCCAGGCCGACCGAGAGTTTTGTGTCTACACGGGAGAAGAAGCCCAAGACCAAATTCAGCTGCTGCCAAGCGGCACTAACGCGGTCGCTTTGATTTGGCGGGTGGCCGCCAGAATTTTGAGGTTCTTGCACGGGGTGAGTTCTCTGTCTTGAGGGATACGGTTTGTGTTCGTTTGATGGCAGATCGAAGACCGCAGATGTCCAGCGTTCCGCAGCAGCGCGCTCCTGCAGCCGCACAATCCTCAAGGAAAGCTGTGTCGGCCAGCGCACATCGGTGCTGTTCCAAGATGAAAGTGACCAGGGCCGCAGCGTGGTCGCCACATGCAGTGATCGCACCGTCAGGATCGCGGCCACATGGGCAGACTGGGGGTCTCCCGACCAAGGTTTCAGTGCGCGTCGACACCCGAGCAAGGAGTAGTTTGCCGTGCCAGAGCTCGAGCCTCCGCTTCTGAGGGCGCGAATCCTTGCGGACCATGAACTGCCCCGCGAGCACATCTGCCTTGAATGCCGGACCCAGTCGTTCGGCTGCCTGCTCAGCATTGGCCTGATGCTGCGCAGCACGACCGTGCGCGCGGCCGTTCTCCGCTCCAGGAAAGACCCGGCGGGCGTTCGCGCCGATCTGGTAGGTCAGGTACTGGTAGACCGTGGCCCACCAATGCCTCGCTGCTGCTTCGTCTTGGATCCGGCTCGGATTGTCTTCTCCCCAGCCGAGGCAGAAGCTACGGTCACCGTTGATATGCCGATCGGGACAGAACCCCGGCAGCATGCCGGGGTCGGCGATCTCGCGCACTGAGACGTGCTCGCCTGCAACGGAGACGAGCAATCTAAATGCGTACTCGGCTCCGCCGGCCCGAACCACTGTGATCCCAACCAGCCCCCCGACAGGGTCTACGATCAACGTGGCACCGTAGTCCGGTGCCACGCGCTGCAGCAGCTCCAAAGGCCTTGGCGTCACGTCGCGGCCACATGAGGACGGATCGGCTGCGCGAGCGCAGGAGCCACTGCGGGTGCCACTTCAGCGTAGTGTGCCTCCAGTGTTGCCTTCGCCACGCGGTCCCCGGATGCGGCGAGTTCCTCCACCGCTGCGGCATAGTCTAGGTTCGCCGCCTTTCGCTTGTCGGTAAAGACGGTCCGTATCGCGGCGCTGGCGGCCTTGTAGGCATTTTCACCAATGGCCGTCTCCACACCGTCGCAGAGTCGTTGTTGGGCTTCAGATTCCAACACCGCTCGCCCCGTGGCACACCGCAGAAGGCTCCCCTTCATGCCCAGGCGGGAAATGGCAAGGGGGCCAAGTTCGAAGCCAATGGCCAATCCCAGCTCTGCCACTTCCGCGCCTTCGGCGCTCAGTTGCTCTAGGGCAGTGGAGAAACTGCTGCGCAATGCACCCGCGCACTGGGCAGCGGTGCTGACCGTGTCCTGCGCATCTGTCGTCTGTGACGTGCCCTCCAGCAGCACCCCATGAAGGCAGTCGCCAATAAAACGGACACGACGCCCTCCAAAATCCTCGTGTACGACCGCATCCAGCTCAGAGCGCAATACGTGCAGTGTTCGAACCAGATGTTCGGGATCCTCCTCTAAGTGCTTGTCCACGAAGTCGGTGAATCCGTCAATGTCGGCATAGATCGAAACGCCATCAAATCGCCTTGAGTTCGCCGCGCTGAGCAGGGAGAAGTCCAGATCAGAAAGCGGAGGCGTCGGTCGACTGAACTTGAATTCGCCGATAGGGAGCTCGGCCTGTTCATCTTTCCAGAGTTCGATGATGCGCGACTTGGAAATGCCGAGTGCAGCGGCCTCGACGCATGCGGAAATCTGAGCATCGGTCAGCGAAGTGGTGCGGTCCTTGTTGCCGGTCAAGGTAGGCAGTTCAAGCACGGCACGTGCGCCGTGCGTCAGGTAGATGCCTTCAGCCCCTCCATGCCCGGCACACTTGGCCGCCTGATTGGCTGGGGAGCCTAAGAAAAGAGGTTCTCGGCTGGCGCGACGACCATTGTTGACGGCCAACGCCATCCCGCTGTCAATGCCGACACGAACCTGGGCATTGGGGATGTGCGCGTCCGAGTCGCCCGTTTCAGCCAGCACATCG
This sequence comes from Stenotrophomonas sp. DDT-1, assembly GCF_001580555.1. NCBI lineage: Bacteria > Pseudomonadati > Pseudomonadota > Gammaproteobacteria > Lysobacterales > Lysobacteraceae > Stenotrophomonas > Stenotrophomonas sp. DDT-1. The sequence continues at coordinate 27,634 of NZ_LEKR01000004.1, read as the reverse complement.
ATGGCGAGCTGGGCGATCGCAACCGCGCGCTCGATCCGGGCGCGTTCGTTGGCATCGCCGTACGGCTTGGTCACAACCGCATGCAGCCGCTGGTTGTGAAAGTCCACACGGATGGCATCACTTTCAACGAGGATGCGATGGACGGCGCGGTAGTGCTGATTCAGGAATCGAAGGGCCCGCTTGTGGCAGGTTTCGCCTTCGATGTCAGTGCAGCTAAGCATGTCCGCCAGATTGACGATGTCGATGTAGACATGCGCCCCTTGGACGCGATAGGCGCGATTGACTGGAATATCCACCAGCGAGGTTTCCCGCTTGTAATCGCGGATGTCCACGTCGCGGACTTCGGCGTAACGGGTGGCAATGCGCTTCTTGGTGCGATCTTTTTTCCAGCTGTGTCCCATCGTGCTACTCCCTGCGCCCAAGAGGAGGCCAGGCCGGGCGGGTCGCGTCGCCTACGGCGTGGCTGGCAGCCGGATTCATTCCAGCTCCTTTGGGCGTATATTGGGACCCAGTTCACACTTTCAAGGGGGCAGTATGGGGACTGGGATCGTCGAGCGCCTCGCGGCGGATGATGGCAGGCGACTGATCGCCGCCTTGGCTGAGTTCCGCCTGCTGGCCGGTTTGGACGCGGCCGCAGCCCAGCTGGCACAGGCCGGGGAATTGCTCGACGTGGGGACAGGGCAGGCCTTTATCACTCAGGGCGCCCCAGAGACCGACGTTTTCTTCATTGTCTCCGGCTCCGTGGACGTGCTGGTCAACGGCAAAGTGGTTAATACCCGAAGGGCTGGGGACCACGTCGGCGAAATGGCAGCCATCGAACCGGCGCAACTGCGGGCGGCAACTGTTACTGCACGCGAGCCGACCGTAGTGCTAAAGGTGCCGGAAATCGATTTCAGCAGGATTGCGGATTCACACCCCGTCATCTGGCGGCGGCTGGCCGCGACCCTTTCGCGCCGTCTAAAAGAGCGCAATCACATGATTACCCAACCTCGCGGACAGGTCCGGGTCTTTGTGATGTCGTCGGTGGAGGCGCTCCCTGTCACGCGGTTGCTGGTACAGCACTTCGAGCACGACCCGTTCCTGACGGTGGTATGGGACCACGGGGTGTTCCGCGCCGCCAACTACACACTTGACGAGCTCGAGCGCCAGCTGGAACAGGCAGACTTTGCCATTGCCGTGGCCCACGCGGATGACATGGTCATCAGCCGCGGTGACGAGTGGCCTGTCATGCGCGACAACGTCGTCTTTGAACTGGGTATGTTCATTGGATTCCTGGGGCGTCGGCGCGCCTTCTTGATGGAGCCGCGCGAAGACAAGCTGAAGCTTCCCAGTGATCTCACGGGGCTCACGACCGTCCCCTACCGATACACCCCTGGCCCGGACGCCCGGGCTTTGATTGCACCGGCATGCGAACAAATTCGCTCCCGCATTCTCGAAGCTGGGCCGAGGGACTGACGGTGGCACTGCTGGAAGAGATGACGGCCGCCGTGCAGGCGATAGCACAAACCCGATGGTCTACACGGAGAGGTCAAGTTGTACCCGATCCAGAAGATGTGCGATTGGGCAATGACGCAGTGGAGTTTGATCGTGCCACTGTTTTGTACGCGGACCTGAACGGCTCAACGAATATGGTCGACACCGAAGCCTGGCAGTTGAGTGCAGAGATCTACAAAGCGTTCCTGCACTGTGCAGCGACGATCATCAGGAAAGAGGGCGGCAAGATCACCTCCTACGACGGAGATCGTGTCATGGGCATCTGGGTGGGTGACCGGCAAGCCACGCCGGCGGCTAAGGCCGGGTTGAAAATCAACTATGCGGTCAAGATGATCGTCATGCCAGCGTTGAAACAGCAGTACCCCGACTGGACAGGTACCGTGAGGCATGTCGTCGGAATCGACAGCAGCCCAATCCGAGCTGCTCGCACGGGTATTCGAGGCGGCAACGACATCGTCTGGGTTGGACGCGCGGCCAATCATGCGGCCAAGCTCACGGACCTGGACCTTGCCCCGTCAACCTGGATTACCGATGAGGTGTTCATCCGGTTGGCTGATGAGTTGAAGTACGGTGGAACGCCGCCGACTCTGATGTGGGAGGCGTTCCGCTGGAACCGGCAGGGTGGTCGCCGCATTCACGGATCAGACTGGGCTTGGCGCGTCTAAAGCGCCCTCTGCGGACCCGGCATTCGCAGGGCCAGCATGGCAGGGAAAGGGCGCACTGTTAGAGGCCGATTTCATGGCGCGGGAGTCAGGCAGCCGAGTCCTGCCCTCCGATGAGTGCGCGCCGGGAGAGGAACCCGCTGCCATTGCGGAGCTCTGGCAGAGGTTCATCTACGCACCGGCCCCTAGCGCCGCATTGATCTCAGCGAAGGCCTTCTCAAAGCGCTCCAGCGTTTCATTGATGGCCGTAGTTTCCGCGGCCAGCACGTGCTGATTCTGGATGAGCCAGTTGGCGGGAGTGAAATGATCCAGGGGCGGAACGGAAGCCCCCATGACATTAAACAGTGCTTCGGCCTGTTTGACCTGGCGCGTCAGGGCACCGTCTTGGCTGAACTGCCGGGCGGAAATTTGCCCTTTTCCCTTCAGACCGTAGGCACCGTTGAGGATGTCGGCGAAGACGGCGGGTGCGAAGAAGTCCTCAATGTCGCTCTCCGCCTTTCCGGTGAAATCCGTGGCTACCAAGACGCCGGAAGTCTTCATGATCTGAGACTCCCTCAGCCGCTGCACCTTGCCTTTATCGCCATTGCCGTAGTCACACAAGGCGACCATGTGGATGCCCTTGCCAGAGAAGAGCGAGGCGAACGATTGCACTTTGTCTATGCCGCCTGTGGGGCAGATCACCCACCGGCTGTCCAAGCCTTGGCGCTTGCGTTGCTTGAGCGCGTGCGATGCCGCCTGAAGATAGAGCACATCCGAAGGTCCTTCGACCAACAGGGTATGCGCTCCCACAAACAGGCTTTGGGTAACCTCGTAACCGAGATGGGCCTGAAGGGGGAACAGCGTGTCCTGATCGACGCTCAGGACGTCCGCGGAGACCTGTGTGCCCTTAACGGTGGGGCGGCGACGCTGGTCGTAGGTGACAACGTCCTCGACGACGCGAACGTCCGCAAGACGATCGGCCGGCACCATAAAGGGCGAGTGGGTGCTATAGATGACCTGGTGGTCGGGGAGTAGACGCTCAATGATGTAGCGGAGCAGATCAGCTTGCGCCTTTCCATGTAGCGTCAATCCAGGCTCATCCAGAAGGATGATCGCACCGGGGTTCCTCTTTCGCATCTGCTTGAACTGCGACAGGAAGGAGAAGAACCAGACGAATCCGGCGCTGCGCTCAGACAGGGGCACCGAAACCTTGTGGTTGTCATTCCGAATGCGGATTTTGGCAACAGTCCCGCTATTGAAGGGGGCGGGATCCTCGGAGAGGCCTTGGGCAAGCGCTATCTCTACACTGAGCGCGTCGTTCTGACTCCAAAACTCGAAGATCTCATCGGTAATTTCATTGGAGGCGGCTTGGCAACGTGCGTTGAGCTCTTCCAGGCGTGTGCTGGACTGCAATTCGCTGACCGACGTCCCGGCGTACTCGAGGAAGTCGAGGAAAATCTGGTCACCCGGGGAGATCGTCGCGCCGCTTTGGGTGTCACGAGACAGCTTGTCCAGCGATATCTCCCCGGACATGCGATCAAAGTGAGAGGTATAGAAGAACGCCGGCATCCTTTTCTGCAGGATATCGATGGCCGCCAGCACTGGTTTCCCCTTGCGGAAGCCGCTGATGGACCGCTTGACCGCCTGCAATTGGTCAGACGGCTCGGGGTGCGCATCTATCTCGACCACGAGTCGATCCAGCAATATCTTGGAAAACTTCTCCCGCTCTTCGCCTGCCACACCGTGCTGGTCGAGCAGAAACGCGCGCACCACGTTGGGATCGACGTGAATGCTCCAAGTGCTGTGGCCACTGTAATCTGTCGTTACGTCAACGGTCGTACTACTTAACGCGCCGGCACCCAGGACGTCGGCGACCGCCTTTTGGTCTTCGTGGCTGAGCTCCCAGGTCAGGGTGGCAACCGGTGCGGGTTCGTCGTCGTGGCGTTCCTCATACCGCGTGAGGAAGCGGCGGGGGTAATCGCGCACCGTGTCGTAAGCAAACTGGTCGGCGATGGGACGGGTACCAAACAACGCCGTCAGAATTGCAGTCTTGCCCGCCTCGTTCTTACCGACCAAGCAGGTCAGCTCTCCGACATCGAACGTTCCGGAATCCTCTGCAGAACGGAAGTTTCGGATCCGTGCCTTGACTAGCTTCATGCTGCCCCCTGATTCCTGCCGTGGATGGTGCGCGTCTTGTGCAGGATAGGGCCCGAGCGGGGCACATTCAACGCGCACTGCTGGCAGCTCGGGCCGGAGGCTCAGTCCTCATCCATCAGGCGCGCGGCGGGGTTGCTGCCGACGCCGCCCTGCTGGAAATATCCGATCACGCTGGCCACGGAGCGGTGATCGGTCATCGCCATCAGCGCCGGCAGGGCCACCCCACGCCGCGCACCTTCGGTAACAAAGCCCGAGCGCAGGCTGTGGCCGGCAAAGTCCCCGTCCAGACCGGCCAACCGCGCCCGGTCCTTAACGATGGCGGCGACCGCCTTGCCGCTGAGCGCGCCGCCCAATGACCGTGGCCAGACGCGCCGGAACAGGGGGCCGTCGGTAATCTCGGCCACGTCCAGCCAGTCCTGCAGTGCGGTGGCTGCCTCTCCCAGGATGGGCTTGTCGGGGCTGCTGCCAACCACTGGCCCGGACTGCAAGGTTTTTCCGTGATCCAAGCGATAGGTGTAGCCGCCTTCGGGCAGTCGGGTGAGGTGATTCACCGTCGCCTCGGCGACTTCGCTGCGGCGGCGCCCGCCGCTAGCAAAGGCAAAGTAGAGCAGGGCGCGATCGCGCTTCCCCTTGAGCGAGGTGTCGCAGGTGGCCGCCATTGCGCGCAGATCTGCGGCTGACAGCGCGGTCTTCTTGGCCGGGCGCTCGCCTCGTTTGTGAGAAGCCCTGCGCCCCTTGGACAGTAGGGTCCTCACGGCGCGATCCTCGCAAGGGTTGTCTTGGCGGGCCTGCTTGTGGGCCGCCGACAAGACCGCCACCCGGTGGACCAGGCTGGAGAACGCCAGCGGCCCAGGCTTCTTCTTCAGGCCCGCATGCACCAAGGCACTATCCAAGTCTGCAGGCAGATCCCAACGAAGCCCCAAATCGCCTGAGCGCCCCATGTGATCCACGATGAACTGAACCACTGCCGCCGGGGGGACGGGTAGGGCGATGGGCCTGCCATAGCGCCCTTCGAACCAGCCCGCCCAATAGCGCAGGGCGCCGGCGTAGCTGCGAATGGTGTTAGGCGCTTCGGCCTCCTGCAGGATGTCTCGCACCGCTTCTGCGGCGGAAGTGGCCAGCCGCTCCGGAACCAGCCCCGAAACGAGTTCCCCTGACGCAGCAGTGATATTATTCATATGTACTATGTATTGTGCACTATGATTAGGTTGAGCTACATCTGATAAATATGCCTTATCAGACATGGCCTGCCAATTCTCACCGTTCCGCAGAAGGACACCCAATGGCCAAGGGCATCAGCGAACTGGATGTGCACCAGGCAGCGGACGACATCATCGCCGCCGGCGAACGTCCCACCGTCGAGCGAATCCGAGCCCACTTGGGCACCGGCTCGCCCAACACCGTCACGCGTTGGCTGGAGACCTGGTGGCAGACCGTAGGCTTTCGCCTGCGCCAGCGCGCCATTGAGGCGGCGGTTCCAGGCATCCCAGAGCGGGTAGCTCACCTGAGCCAGCGTTTGTGGCAGGCCGCGCTGCAGGATGCCGGCGAGCTCGCTCAGACCCAGCTGGAGTCGACCAGGCACGCACTGGAGGAACGCGAGCGCCTGCTGGAGGAGGACCGGGTGGCCCTGACGCTGGCGATTGAGGCCAGCCAGAAGCGCGAAAGGGAGGCTCAGGTCCAGACTCAGGCCGCCGCCACCACCGCGGAGCAGTTGGCGGCACAGGTCTCCCAGATGACGGCACAAGTACAAGACCTGCTGCGCCAACGCGATGGAGCCTATGGACGGGCGGAGCGACTCGAGCAGGAACTGGATGCCGTACGCCGCAGTCTGGGCGAGGCCGCGGCCGCTCACGAAGAAGAGAGGAGGGCGCTCCAGGCGCACGTCAGGGCAGTGGAGGATCGTGCCCATACGGAGGTTGACCGGCATCGCCAGGCGTTGCGGTCAGCCGAGCAGGAGTGGGGGCGGGAGCGCATGGCCTTGGCCACCTCATTGCGAGAGAGCGAGCAACAAGCCATTGCTGCTGCCAACCGCGAGCAACAGGCATTGCGCCGACTGGAAGGCGTGAACGCGCGGGCTGATGGCTTGGAGGCGCAGCTGACGTCACTGAAGGAAACCACTCGGCAAGTTACCGAGGCACTCCGACAAGGGAGAGCGAACACGGCAACGCCAAGCAGGCAAAGCAAGCCACGCCGCACCGCGCCCAGAAGAGTGGGCGAGCCGACACAAGAATCCAATAGCAGGAAATCTAAGACTTGAGGCCATCCATTCGATCAAGGCTTCTTTCCCCGAAAGACTTGGAGGACGTACACGCCCCCCCCCAAAGTTCATCCTCGACCGCGCCCGAGAGCACGGCGCGACAGGCCCCGTACGAACGGTAGAAACCAGCACGCCGGAGGAGGAACGCCATGAAGCAGGGAAGAACTGACAGAGATTGGGCGGTGGTCGCTGTGATGACCTTTGCCGCAGGAGCCGTCTTGACTTGGGCACTCATGAGCAAGCCGAGTCCCAAATCCGCCACGTTAGCGCTTGACTGGCCGGCGTGGGTGCAAGCGATCGGCAGCATCGCAGCCATCATCGCCGCGGGACTGATCCCCCTTTGGCACGCCAGAGTCAGGAGACGGGAGGTCACACAGTCCCTCATAGAGCTGATTTCCTATGCGCGATTTCCAGCGACACTGATGCTGGCGCAGTTCGAGGGAGGATTCGGCGGCCCCCGGCTGATCTTGGCGCATCTGACCCAGCTTCATAAGGCTTTCGATTCAGTCAACTATGTTGACGTGCCGAACCGATCCTTGGCGATTGCGCTGCAGCAATCAGCAACGGCTGTGAGTGCACTTAAGGAGATCCAGGAACTCTTTCTGAGAAAAGAAGAGATGAAAAAGGGGCGGGGGAGCGAGATCGTTAAAAAGTACCTGCTCATGCTCGATAGAGCCGTCGAAGAAGCAATCAAGGCAACCGGTCAGCGGCCTCGAGACTTCAACTACGACACAATCGTGCTGCCTAATGAATAGCCCATGCAAATGCTGTTCGTTACAACTACGCGGTAATCCACGCATGATGAACGTCAAGTCGATCGGCAGACCCGGGCTCACCGGCCCAGCCATGCCAAGCGATCCGGCCCGGACCCTCGGAGGTAGGAGCCTCATGCTCGACGCATTGAGCCTCCACGGGGAAGCCAAAGGTTTCAAAGTAGAATCGATCCCCGTTTCGCAACAGAGGGCCGGCGCCATCGTGGAAGCGCACATTGGCTGAATTTCCGTAGTAGGTCGGCCACAGACGTGGCTCTTCAAGCAACGGCCAAACATCAGCTGCGGCAAGGCCGAGGACGATCAGCTCATTCGAGACAAAGTTTTCGGTGTAACCAGGAAGGTAGCCTTCCGGCCAACGAATGCCGTTCATTTTCATCATATGCTCCTTAGGGCTAGCGGCGCGGCTCGCCGATGAATCGTTAAAATTACGTTCGCCAGCTTCTAACTTGCAGACCTCTGACTTCTACAGCCGAGACACTTGCTCCGTACCGTCGTGTCTCAGTTTGGCGAGGACTGCCTGGCAGTCGAAAGCTGGCTGAGGGTGTGCGTGGAGCTAGACGTACGCGCCAGCTGAATACGTAAGCTCGTAGCTGTGGCTGTAGATCTCCAGGATGTTGCCCAGCGGATCCTCCATGTAAACCATCCGATAGGGCTTCTCCCCTGGGAAGTACTCTCGAACCGGCATTCGCTGCTTTCCACCAGCTGCCACAATCCGAGCGGCCAGGCCTTCAACGTCCGGATCCTGAATACAGAAGTGGAAGACGCCCGACTTCCAGTACTCGAAGTTGTTCGCGGGACGCTCGGCGTTATTGAACTGGAAGATTTCGACTCCAACCCGGTCACCAGTGGATAGATGTGCAATGCGGAAGCTGCCCCATCCAGGCCCAAACACATCCGTGCACATCACGCCAATTGCGCTTTCGTCTTCAGCAATCCTGGTCGGCGGCATGACGAGGTACCAGCCCAAGACTTCTGTATAGAAGGAAACCGCGGCATCGAGATCGGTAACAGACAGGCCGATGTGGGAGAAGGCGCGAGGGTAGGGAGGGGGTAGGGCAGGCACGGCACACCACTGAAGAGAGGGGTAGCCGCAAGATTAGACCCTGCAACTCAACCATGATCTGATCCATTTTTATCAGATTGATAAAATATTCTTATGCTGAATGAGCATTGGCTCCGATCCTTTCGGGCTATCGCAGAGGTCGGGAGCTTTACCAGGGCCGCAGGCCAGCTGCAGCTCACCCAGGCTGCGGTCAGTCAGCATGTACGTCATCTTGAGCAACAGCTGGGTGCCCTGTTTCTGCGCAGACCACGATTTATTGAACTGACGCCGGCGGGAATGGCTCTATTGCAGTACTGCCAAGAGATGGATTCGGCCGATCGCCGGCTTCAAGCCAAGCTCGCGAGCGCGGACAGCGATCAGGGGGAGTTTGCGCTGATAACCCCCGGGAGTGTTGGCCTTGCTCTTTACCCGGTGTTGCTGGACTTCCAGCGCACCCATCCCGGCTTGATCATTCGTCATCGCTTCTCGCCGGACCCAGAAATCCTATCGGCGGTACTGGAGAAGAAGTACGAGGTGGGTCTACTTGCACTTCGGCCGGATGACCCTCGGCTGCGGGCTGAGCCCTTCACCGAGGAGGCGCTTGAGCTGGTAGTTCCGAGAGGTGCCTGCGCGGACAGCTGGGCGGATCTTCAAAAGTTGGGTTTCGTTGATCATCCAGATGGCCAGGCTATGGCCACCCGCCTTCTCGCCCGCAAGTTCCCAGGAAATCCAGGCGTACGCGCGCTTCCTATACACGGCTTCACCAATCAGGTTGCGCTCATCCTTGAGCCGGTATCGCTCGGGCTGGGATTCACTGTCATTCCGCGACACGCCCGTGAATCCTTCGCTCGGCAAGACGCAATTGAGGTGGTTGACTGTGGATCTCCGGTGGTTGACACCCTCTGGATGATCCATCGATCCGAATGGCCACTGTCTGGGCCAGCTAAATGGTTGACCCAACAGCTTCGAGGCCTGCCTCGATTCAGCGGGAGGAGGGCTCCACCTCTCGCTGGAGCGGACTGAGGCCCCTTCTATACTGGTCTGGGGTCCGGCCAGAGTGTCGCTTGAACATCTCACTGAAAGACGTTGAGTTTGCATAGCCCAGATCGTCTGCAATCTGCGTAATTGATCGGTCTGAACCCAAGGCATCAATTGCCCTCAGAAAACGAAGCCGACTGCGCCACTCTCCGAACCCCATCCCTAGCTCGCGCTTTGCCAAGCGCTCAAGCGATAGCCTTTGCGTCTCGAAGCTTGTGTAGGGCGCAATCCTCCACGTCAGACAGTCGCGCCGAAAGGGTATAGGCCCCGCGACAAGCCCATCGGAGGCATTTAGGGGTTCGCTTTAGCGACCTGTGGAGCTGCTGTGGAGTGGGCCGGAGAAATGTCTTCACATCAACAACTGTAAAGACGTCGCTTCACCCGGATCTACACGAGGGTTCAGACCCCACGGTTCCACAAAACAGCCTAAAGTTTCGACCCGGCACGCCGAGGCCGATCTACGTCAGGGATTTCCGGCAGGGCGTGCCCCTTCCATCCGGTTGGCCGTCTGTCACTGGCGTGTGCGCCTGGTCCCGACCGGCCGGCAAGAAGCGCGAACCTACCGCTACACCCTAAGGGGCTTTAGCCTTTGATTCGCTTCTCAAAGTTTGTGATCAACTTGCCCAGCGAAAGGCCTGTCAGGCGGGCGATATCTCTCAGCTCCACCACATCAACCCTTCTCTTGCCTGTTTCGACGTCGCTGATGAATGACTGGCTGCGGCCCAGCATGCTGGACACCTGGGCCTGGGTCAGACCGGCAGCTAGCCGCGCCTCGCGAACAGCCTCAATGAGGGCAGCGTACTCTTTTCGATGGATGGACTTCGACACGACCGCGCCTTGGCTGAGCGGCCTAGAAAGCTATATCCAGTTCTCCGATATCTAAAAACCCGATATTCTGTCTTCTTCATTGACAGGGGGACGCATGAGCGAACAGCCATACCGCTTCATCACCGCGGCCAGAAGCAGAGCAACACTGATCCTGGCAGCATCAGCACTGCTAGCTGCCTGCAGCGGTCCGACAGACAAGAAGATGGTTACGAATGGAACCCAGCAGCAATACCGGCAGTCAATTGACGCTATCGACGCGGAACTCAATGCCCACGAAAGAGCGGCCTTCAACTGGGCAGTCGCTGGGATGAACCTTGAAGAGGGTCGGCAGGGAATCATTACGTACAGGGCCAAAAGCTGCCTAAGCGACTGAATTTCAAAGTTGATTGCTCGTCTCTCGATCAGGTTCTCCCCATCTATGGGGTCTGTTCAAGCACCTTGGCTGTGTAGCTCAGCGGCGCCACTTCCCTTTCAAGATCCAGGTGGTAGTCGCCGAAGCGATTGATGTGGCTGGTCCGATAAGGCGACAGGCCGGCCAGGATCTCGGGCGTCAGTTCAATCCCCTCCTTCCTCATCTCGGCCAAGGTCCGGCTCATGCCTTCCACGTTGTGGAGGATGATCATGTTGGCCACCAGCTGGCTGTACTTGATGATCTTGCGCTGCTCGTGTTGGACGTTCTCAGCAATGATCCCCTGGCTGCCAAAGAACACCCATTTCACGAAGCCGTTGTATTCCTCGCTCTTGTTGGTGGCAGCATGGATCGTTTTGCGGATCTCATTGTCATCAATGTAGCGCAGCAAGAACAGCGTTCGAACGGCCTTGCCAAGTTCCCGGAAGGCGAAGTACAGCTTGTTCTTCCGGCTGTAGGTGCCCAGCCGGCGCAGGATCGAGGACGCGGTGATCTTGCCCAATCGGATTGAGATCACCACCCGCAGCATGTCGTGGAGATGGGTGGCGATCAGTTGCCAGTCGATGCTGTCCCCGAACAGTGCCTGGATGTTCTTATAAGCCCTACCCGGTTCGGGCCGAAAGAATGTCAGGTCCTTGATGTTCCGGATCCGGGGCATCAGCTGGATGCCCAGCATGTGGGCCAGGCCGAAGACCGGATAGCTTTGGGCCTGCGTGTCGCCATGGACGATCTCAGGCTGGATGTCGGAAGTGTTGGCCAACAGACCGTCGAGGATGTAGATGCCCTCGTGCACGCCACAGGGAATGAAGTGGCTGAACGGCGCTACGTATTTGTCGGACACGTGGCAGTAGCCGATGCCACCGTAGCCGCCGTAGCGGATGTGATACTCCGACAGCAGGTTGTCCTCGTAGACGCTCCACTTCGTGCCATCAGCTGATGCGCTCTTGCCGCTGCCCCAATAGCCAGGCAGGTCGAATTTGTTGTAGGTATTGATGACCTCCACGATGGCCTTCTCAAGCACATCCTCGGTCACGTATTTCAGGTTGAGCCAAGCGACTTGGCGCCGGCTGAAGCCCTTGATCGACCGCGCCGTCTGCGTCGGCCCCAGGTTGCAGCCATAGCAGAATAGCGTGGTGATCACACGTCGGGGCAGATCTTCGACCTGGCTCTCGGTGCCGGCGATCGGGCGGAAGAAACGGTGCAGATCCAGCCATTGGCTGGCATCGATCAGGACATCGACGATGCTGGATTCTGGAAGCCGTTCGGCGATGAGGCGATCCACCGTGGTAATCGCGCTGGAGACTTCGGCGCGTTGCCCCTTCCGCAGCACCAGGCGCCCATCCAGGATGTCCGCATGTACGTTCTCCGGGAAACGCGCGTCGACCTCATCGGCCAGGGAGGTCAGTTGTGCACGTAATCCCGCCACGAAAGACTCGGCGTCGGTGGGCAGGCCTGACACCTGGCCGTAGGCTTCCAGTTCCTGGGCCAAGGTGGCTTCATCGACCAGCTGCTCACGGTAGTCATCAAACCGTTCGCTGCTGGGAATGAAGAGATCTCCGGACTTCAGTTCGTCCTTGACCTGCACCAGCACGGCCAGCTCGAAGTACTTACGGTGCATCCAGCCGGCGCCGGCTGCACTGGCCCGCTTGCCGAACACGTGCTGACACCAGAGCTTGGACATCCAGTCAAAGTCCTTTTCCGGGTCCAAACCGAGGGAGGCGACCTCGATCAGCTCACGGCGCTGGTTGCGCAGCGAGAGCACCGCTGCGATCAGCGGCTCCATGCCGGCGTCGTGGCTGGTCGCCCGAAGTTTCATCAGCTCCAGCCCATTGAACAGCAGCGGCCTGACCGCGCCATAGGGCTGCAGCATGAAAGGCAGGTAGTTCTTCCCGGCGTAGGCCATATGTTCTTCGCATTCGGCCAGCAAGGTCGACACTTCCGCTTCCAGGCTGTTGTCGATGGCATCCACGCGCTGACTATCGCTGCCGTCTAGCTGATAGGCCTGCAGGATTTCCTTGAGCTGGCCGATGAGGAAGTCGGCCCGTTTGGCATGTTCGAGCTGGTAGGCCAGCAATTTCTGCTGGGCCGTGTTCTCCAGCCCGCGCACCTGCTTGATGAACAACTCGGCTGCATCATCCAGTGTCTTGGCATGCTGGGCGCGAATGAAGATGGTGGCCAGCGCATAGCGCTTGTCCGGAGCCAGTTCGGCCAGCTCGCTGGCGTCATAGGCCCGAGCCATTGCACGGAACTGCTTGAGCTTGGGCACCGGCACATCGATGGGAGGCAGCTGGTCGGCCAACTGCTGCAGCATGCGGATGTGCTGCAGGTAGAACCGAACTTCCTTGTTGGTGGGCCGGCCGGGCTCGCGCTTGAGTGATTGCCAGCCGGTGAACCTGGACCCTTCCGGTGCGCGCAGCAGTTCGTCGATGAGCGTGCGCGTGGCAGGCGTCAGCGCGTGGCTGATGCTGCGGTAGTAGCCCAGATTGACCCGCTCACGGGCGCCGATGGCGGCCAGCTCCAGAGTGCGGAACCCGAGCAGCACCAGCGCTCGGTCTCGTTGATGGCGCAGCGCCGCCGGCCCATCGCCCCGGGCATGTGCCGCAGCGATCGCCGCGGCCAGCCAGTCATCGAGCTCGACCAGCCGCCGAATCTGGAGCGGCGCGGCTTGCTTGACCTGGCCCGGGTGCAGGGTCTGGATGCCTTTGAGCACCTTGCGCACCAGCGGCGATCGGGTCGGGTCGACAAAGCCGTGGTCGCGGTGCCAAGAGGCGATGGCCGCCAGACGTTGGCGGAGGGTGCTGGTCGCCAAGGTCTGCGCATAAGCGGCCAGGTACCGGGCCACGCTGTCAGGTGTCGCTGGGAGGTGGCCTTGCCATTCAACCTCGAAGTGCCGCAGCGCCGACGCATAGCTGCGCACCGTGTTCTGGCGCGTGGCCGCATCGAGGTAGCGGTCCAGTTCGGTCACTGGCGCGTGGCCTCCACCGAGGTCGTCTGGCGCAGCGTCGACAGGATGGTGCATTCCGCCCGCTGCCCGCCATGGCAACTGGCAATCACCCGTTCCAGCTCGCTGGCCATGCGCTGCAGGTCGGCCATGCGGGCGCGCACGTCGGCCAGATGGCTGCGGGCCAACCGGTCCACGTCCCCGCACGAAAGCTCCTCATCGCCGGCCAGCTGCAGCAGGCTGCGGACCTCCTCCAGGCTGAAGCCCAGGTCCCGGCCACGCGCAATGAAGCGCAGCCGCTCGATGTCGGCCGGGCCATAGACCCGGTAGCCGTTGCCCGTGCGCCCCGGGCGCGGCAGCAACCCGATCCGCTCGTAATAGCGAATCGTCTCCAAGTGGCATCCGCTGGCGTCGGCAGCCTCACTGATTTTCATTCGTAGTACGCTTGACTCCGTAGTAGCTACGGACTTTACGCTGAACCCGTATCCGCCGCCACTCCGGCCGCGGCGCTGCATGTGACGACCATGCCACTGCCCATCGCCTTGATTCGCTACTGCCTGATTGCCTTGCTGATCGGCTGGGTTCTGCCCGCTTCTGCTCAGGCGGAGCCTGCCGCAGCAGACCTGCGCCAAACCTGGCAGATGCTCGATTACATCGCGGTCGACTACCCCGGCGCGGTCCAGGCCGGTCGCGTAATTGCCCCCAACGAATACGCCGAAATGAGCGAGTTTGCCGGCGCCGTGCGCAGTCAGCTGGCAGCATTGCCCGGTGGCCAGAACCAGCAGGAGCTGACGGCCCAGGCCGACCGCCTGGTCCAGGCGGTGGCAGAGAAGGCCGACCCGGCGCAAGTGGCAACGTTGGCGCGCGGGCTCGGCACGACGCTGTTGGCCCGCTACCCGATCGGCGCTGTTCCGGCGAGCGCGCCGAAGACCTCCCAGGCCGCGTCCATCTACAGCCAGCAGTGCGCGGCCTGTCACGGCCCCACAGGTCACGGTGATGGCCCCGCCGCGCAAGCGTTAAGTCCGCCGCCGATCGCGTTCACCGATGCCACTCGCGCCGCGCAGCGAACGCCGCTGTCGTTGTACGAGGTCATTTCCCAGGGTGTGCCGGGTACCGGCATGGTCAGCTTCTCTGGGCTGTCAGAAAGTGATCGCTGGGCGTTGGCATTCTATGTGGGCAGCTTGGGGTACTCCTCGCAAGCCAAGGCTCAAGGTGAGGCGTTATGGCGCACCAGTGCCGAGGCCCATACGCACATTCCCTCGCTCGAAGCGCTGACACGCACGCGAGAGGCCGATCTTGCCACCACGATGCCCGCCGATCAGGCAAACGCGATCATCGCCTACCTGCGTTCGCAGCCACAGGCAGTAAACGAAGCGGTACCAGGAGCCGATCGCTTTGCGGTGGCGCGGCAGCGACTGGCCGCCAGCCAGCGCGCTTACGCTGATGAGGACCTGGCTCAAGCCAAAAAGCTTGCGCTCTCGTCCTATCTGGATGGTGTAGAGCCGCTTGAACCCACGCTGGCCACGCGCAATCCGTCATTGCTGCGAGAGATCGAGACGGCCATGGCAGGCTACCGCGCGCAGCTGGATCAGCATGCGCCCGCGGCTGACGTTGCCGGGCAGGCAGCGCAAATTGCCCAGCTGTTTGATCGCGCGGACGTGGCGCTGCAGGACACCCGAATAGGCGCCAGCACCGCGTTTCTAGGCAGCTTTACCATCTTGGTACGCGAAGGACTGGAAGCGCTGCTGATCGTGATTGGTATCGTGGCGTTCTTGCGTAAAGCCGAGCGGTCTGATGTGTTGCCGTATGTGCATGCGGGTTGGATCTGCGCGTTGTTGGCAGGCGCAGCTACCTGGGCAGTGGCCACTTACTTTGTTGATATCAGCGGTGCGAACCGGGAAGTCACTGAGGGCGTCTCGGCCTTGTTCGCTGCCGCTGTCCTGCTCAGCGTAGGCATCTGGATGCACCAAAAGAGCCTTGCAGGGCGGTGGCAGGAGTACCTGCACGCCAAGCTGACGACTGCGCTGACACGGCGCTCGGCTGTTTTCCTGTTCATGCTGGCCTTTGTCGCGGTGTACCGCGAGGTGTTTGAGACGATCTTGTTCTACATCGCGATGTGGAGCGATCAGGCGTCCACCGCCATCCTCGCAGGCCTGGTGGCGGGAATCGCGGTGTTGGCTGCGGTGGCGTACTGGATGCTGCGCATGAGCAGGCGGCTGCCGATTGGCCGGTTCTTTTCGATCAGCTCGATTCTCATCGCGGTGATGGCGGTCATCCTGATCGGTAAAGGCGTGGCCGCGTTGCAGGAAGCGGGCTGGATCTCTCAAACACCGCTCGCGTTGCCGCGCATCGAGTGGATCGGCCTGTATCCCACCTGGCAGTCGCTGCTGGCGCAGGTATTGGTAGGCACCGCCGCCATCGTGGGGTTCCTCGCCAATGCCCGTTCCGGTGTGCGTAGACAGCCAGGCGCAAACAAGCAATGAAACAACACAGCAGAGGACCAAGACATGAGTGATTGCGGGTGCCACCACGAAGCCAAGAACAAGGAGGAGCGACGCATCCTCTGGATCGCCTTGGTCCTGAATGCAGCGATGGCCGTGATCGGCGGCATTGCCGGCTGGATTGCCCATTCCACCGGGCTGCTGGCTGACGCGCTGGACATGCTGTCTGACGCCACCGCCTATGCCATTGGCCTGGTCGCTATCGGGCGCACGGCGCGCTTCAAGGCCAACGCCGCGTGGGTCAGTGGCAGCGTGCTGCTGGTGCTGGGCGTAGGCGTGCTGGTCGAAGTCGGCCGCCGGGTGATGTACGGCGCCGAGCCGGTCAGCGGTTGGATGATCGGTACCGCTCTGGTCTCGCTGGCCGTGAACCTGAAGGTGCTCCGTATGCTCGCCCCCTTGAAGTCTGGCGAAGTGCATCTGCGAGCGACCTGGCTGTTTACCCGCGCCGATGTGGTGGCCAACGTTGGGGTGATTCTGGCCGGCCTGTTGGTGTGGTGGCTGGCCAGCCCCTACCCGGATTTCGTGATCGGCGCCCTGATCGGCCTGTATGTGATCAAGGAGGCTTTCGAGATCTTGGGTGATGCTCGCCGGGCGCGTGCCGACGCGCGCAAAACGCCTGCATGACAGCGCTTGGCCGGCTGAGCTGTGGCCTGCGCTGGCTGCTGCTGGCGCACTTGGCCGTGGGCCTTGTGACGCAGCCGGTGCTGGCAGTGGTTGGCGAGCTCCATGCTCAAACCCATCTGGCCGCGGCCGACCATGACCCGGCAGTGGCATCACCAGCTTCCGAGCGTGGCGTAGACGCCGCGCTGCACCGGCTACAGCAGCTGGTGCTGTGCTGTAGCCAGGCCGCGCCGGCTCCAGAAATAGTGTTGGCCATTGCTCATATCGGCCGGCATTGGCCGTCGGCGACAGCCCATGCGGACAGATATCGGCATGAGCACCTGCTCGCGCCGTTCCGGCCGCCGGTCGCAGGGTGATGCGCGCCGGCGTGCGCCGGATCCCTGTTGGCTATCGAAAATTCTGGAGTACTTCATGCATGTGCGATTGGCGGCCCTGGCCGCGTGGCTACTGTTGAGCGCGGCGGCAACGCCGGCGACAGCAGAAGAGCTGATGACCTTGGACGACGCGTTTGCACGCGTGGCCCAAACCCACCCCGAGCTGCGCCTGGTCGATGCGCGAGCCACGGTGCTCGCTGCCGAGCGCGACCAGGCCGTGCAGCGGCCACCGTGGACGTTGGGGGCGGAGGTTGAAAATGCGCTGGGCACGGGCGCGGCCCGTGGCCTGGACAGCGCGGAGTTGACCTTGAGCCTGAGCTCGGTCCTGGAGCGCGGCGGCAAGCTCGACGCCCGGCGCACCTTGGCCCAAAGCCGGATTGATGCACTGGCCGTGCAGCGCGAGACCGGGCGGCTGGACCTGCTCGCCGAGACGGCGCAGCGCTATTTGGCCGTTGTCGGTGCCGACCGGCAACGCAGCCTGGCGAACATGGATGTCGGCCAGCGCCAGCGGACCGTCGCCGCTGCCCGGCAGCGCCTGCAGGCTGGCGCGTCTCCCGAATCGGTGATGCTCACCGCACAAGCAGCACTGGCGAGAGCAGAATTGACCCGTGATCGGGCCGAGCAGCAGCGCATTGCCGCCCGGCAGCACCTTGCTGCCCTCTGGGGCGAACGTGCTCCGAGCTTCGAGGTGGCCGCGGCGGATCCCATGACCCTGCCGGCGATCGCGTCCATGCAGTCGCTGGCCGAGGAATTGGAGCGCACTCCCGAGTTGGCGCAGTTTGCCGATGCCCGCCGGATCGCGCAGGCACGACTGCAGCTGGCGCGTTCGGCGGCCTCGCCGGACTTGTCGTGGCAGCTGGGCGTGCGCCGCCTGCAGGAGACTGACGACACCGCGCTGGTGGCCAGCCTGTCCATGCCACTGGGCAGCCGCAGCCGCGCGCAGCCGGAGATCCGCGCCGGCGAAGCCGAGCTGGAGGTTCTGACGATCGAGCGCGAGGCCAAGGGCCTGTCGCTGTATTCCACGCTGGTCGAAGCCCATGGTCGCTACACCGTGGCGCAGGCCGAGGTGGCACGGCTGCAAGGCGAGGTGCTGCCGAAGTTGGCCCGGGCTGAGCAGGCCGCCGAGCGCGCCTATCGCGCCGGCGCGATCAGCTACCTGGAATGGGCACAGCTGCAGTCCGAACGCACGGCCATGGCCCAGCAGCAGCTGGACGTGGCGCTCGATGCGCAGCGCGCCCTGATCGAAATTCAACGCCTGACCGGCCAGGCGCTTGTCGCGCCGCCGGCGGCTGCTTCCACCGGAGAGACCCCATGAATCGCTTTTCCTGGACCGCACTGGGCATGGCCCTGATGATGCTGGCCGCCTGCAACGCGTCGGCCCCCAACGAAGCGTCCGAAGGCGGCGCCGCCGCTGAGGGCGAAGAGCACGGCGAGCACGAGGAAGCGCCGCTGGAAACCAAGATTGCCGCCAAAGCTGCGCAGGCAGCGGGTATCCAGGTCGCACCGGCAGGCCCCGGTGAGATTGCTGACGAGCATGAGGTGCAAGGGCTGTTGACCCCGATTGACGGTCGCATCGCGCAGGTCACGGCACGCTTCCCCGGACCGGTCCGCTCCGTGCGTGCGGGCGTGGGTGATCAGGTACGGGCCGGCCAGGCACTGGCCACGGTAGAGAGCAACCTGAGCCTGACCACCTATACCGTCACCGCGCCGATCAGTGGCGTGGTCATGGCGCGCACGGCCGCCGTAGGCATGGCCGCCGCTGAGGGCGCGCCGCTGTTTGAGGTCGCCGACCTGTCCACGCTGTGGGTGGACCTGCACATCTTCGGCGCCGACGCCCAGCACATCGGTGCTGGCGTGCCGGTGACGGTTACCCGCTTGAGCGATGGCGTCACCGCACAGACCACCTTGGAGCGCGTCCTGCCCGGCACCGCCACCGCCAGCCAAAGCACCATTGCGCGCGGCACGGTGGCCAACACCGATGGCCTGTGGCGGCCGGGGTCGGCGGTCAAGGCGCGGGTCACCGTGGATCGCCAATCGGCAGCGTTGGTGGTGCCGATCACGGCGCTGCAGACCGCAGAAGACCAGGACGTGGTCTACGTGCAGCAGGGCGAAACCTACCACACCCGGCCGGTGAAGCTGGGGCGCCGCGACGCCGAACGCGCCGAAGTGCTGGAAGGCCTCAAGGCCGGTGAACAGGTGGTGGTGGCCCAAAGCTTCCTGATCAAGGCCGACATCGAAAAGTCCACCGTGGAAGAAGAATGAGGCCCGCCATGCTCGAACGCCTCATTGGGCTGTCCATCCGCCATCGCTGGCTGACGCTAGTGCTCACCGCTGCGCTGGTTGCGCTGGGCGTGTGGAGCTACCGTCACCTTTCCATTGACGCCACACCCGACATCACCAACGTCCAGGTCCAGATCAACACCCAGGCCCCGGGTTACTCGCCGCTGGAGGCCGAACAACGGGTCACCTTTGCCATCGAAACGGCCATGGCCGGTCTGCCCAAGCTGGACTACAGCCGCTCGCTGTCGCGCTACGGGCTTTCGCAGGTCACCGTCGTCTTCAAGGACGGCACCGACCTGTACTTTGCCCGCCAGCAGGTCGCCGAGCGCCTGCAGCAGATCGCCTCCCAGCTTCCCGAAGGGTTGGACCCGGAAATGGGGCCGATCTCCACCGGGTTGGGCGAGATCTTCATGTACACCGTGGAGGCCGAGCCCAACGCTCGCAAGCCCGACGGCACCCCGTACACGGCCACGGACCTGCGCACCCTGCAGGACTGGGTGATCCGGCCGCAGCTGCGCACCACGCCCGGCGTCACCGAGGTCAACACCATCGGCGGCTTCGAGCGGCAGATCCACATCACTCCCGATCCAGCTCAGTTGGTGGCGCTGGGCTTCACGTTGAACGACGTGGTCGCCGCGGTCATGCGCAACAACCAGAACATCGGCGCCGGCTACATCGAGCGCAACGGACAGCAGTTCCTGGTGCGCGTGCCGGGCCAGCTAGCCAATCTGGAGGCAATCGGCAACATCGTGCTGGACCGGCGCGATGGCGTGCCCATTCGGGTGCGCGACGTCGCTAGCGTGGGCGAAGGCAAGGAGCTGCGCACGGGCGCGGCCACCCAGAATGGCCACGAGGTCGTGGTCGGTACCGCCTTCATGTTGTTCGGCGCCAACAGCCGGGAAGTCTCCCAGGCGGCCGCGGCCAAGCTGGATGCCGCCAACGCCAGCCTGCCTGCCGGCGTCCATGCCAAGGCCGTCTATGACCGCACCGCACTGGTGGATCGCACCATCGGCACGGTGTCCAAGAACCTGATCGAGGGCGCGCTGCTGGTGGTGGTGGTGCTGTTCCTGCTGCTGGGCAATGTGCGCGCCTCGTTGATCACCGCGGCGGTGATCCCGTTGGCGATGCTGTTCACCATCATCGGCATGGTGCGTGGCGGCGTGTCGGGCAACCTGATGAGCCTGGGCGCGCTGGACTTCGGCCTGATCGTGGACGGGGCGGTGATCATCATCGAGAACTGTCTGCGCCGGTTCGGCGAGGCGCAGCACGCGCTGGGCCGCCAGCTCAACGATGAAGAGCGCTATGACCTGACCGCCTCGGCCACCGCCGAGGTGATCCGTCCCAGCTTGTTTGGCCTGGGCATCATCGCCGCGGTCTACCTGCCGATCTTCGCGCTGTCCGGGGTAGAAGGAAAAATGTTCCACCCGATGGCGATCACGGTGGTGCTGGCCCTGACCGGCGCCATGGTGTTGTCGCTGACCTTCGTGCCGGCGGCGATCGCCAGCTTCCTGCGCGGCCGTGTGGCTGAGCACGACAACCGCCTGATGCGCTGGTCGCGTGCCCGTTATACGCCGCTGCTGGATTGGGCCCTGCGTCGGCGCGTGGTGGTGCTGGCCGGCGCGGCCGTGCTGGTGGTGGGCTGTGGCGTGCTGGCCACCCGCTTGGGTTCGGAGTTCGTGCCGAGCCTGGATGAGGGCGACATCACCTTGCAGCCCATGCGTATTCCCGGCACCAGCTTGGAGCAGTCGGTGGCCATGCAGGAAACGCTGGAGAAGCGCCTGGCCCAGTTCCCGGAGGTGGCCAACATCTTCTCAAAGATCGGCACCGCCGAGGTGGCCACCGATCCTATGCCGCCGTCGATGGCCGACACCTTCCTGATGCTCAAGCCCCGCGACCAGTGGCCCGACCCGCGCAAGCCCAAGGCCGAGCTGGTGGAAGAGCTGGAGGCGGCGGCCAAGGAAATCCCGGGCAGCAACTACGAGTTCACCCAGCCCATCCAGATGCGCACCAACGAGTTGATCTCCGGCGTCCGTTCGGACGTGGCGGTCAAGGTCTACGGCGACAACCTTGACCAGTTGACGCGCCTGGCCAGCCGGGTCGAGCGGGTCATGCGTAGCGTCCCCGGCGCCGAAGACGTCAAGGCCGAGCAGGTCTCCGGCCTGCCGCTGCTGACCATCATGCCAGATCCGGCGGCATTGGCACGGTATGGCCTGAACCCGGGCGATGTGCAGGAAACGGTGGCCACCGCCATTGGGGGCAGTGTTGCCGGCCAGTTGATCGAGGGCGACCGCCGCTTCGACCTGGTCGTGCGCCTGCCCGAAGCGCAGCGCCAAGACCCCGCTGTGCTGGCAGATCTGCCCATTCCGCTGCCGGCAAGCACCAGTGTCGATGAGTCCAGCCGTCTGGCCGCCGGCGCCAATGGGGGGCCTCGCACGGTGCCGCTGCGGGAAGTGGCGAAGATCCAGGTAGAGCGCGGGCCCAATCAGATCAACCGCGAGAACGGCAAGCGCCGCGTGGTGATCACCGCCAACGTGCGCGAGCGCGATCTGGGCGGGTTCGTCGGCGAGTTGCGCACACGCATCGGCCAGGATGCCGCGCTTCCAGAGGGCTACTGGATCGATTACGGCGGCACCTTCGAGCAGCTGATCTCGGCCACCCAACGCCTGGGCGTGGTCGTTCCGGTGACACTGGCGTTGATCTTCGCTCTGCTATTCATGGCCTTCGGCTCGGCCAAGGATGCGGCCATTGTGTTCAGTGGCGTGCCGCTGGCGCTGACCGGCGGTGTGCTGGCACTGGCTCTGCGCGGGATTCCGTTGTCGATCTCTGCCGGTGTGGGCTTCATCGCGCTGTCGGGCGTGGCCGTACTCAACGGGCTGGTCATGATCGCCTTCATCCGCCGTCTGCGCGAACAGGGCGATCCGCTAGACGACGCTGTGCGCGACGGCGCCCTTGGACGCCTGCGACCGGTGTTGATGACCGCCCTGGTAGCCTCGCTGGGCTTCCTACCCATGGCCTTGAATGTCGGTGCTGGCTCGGAAGTGCAGCGGCCGCTGGCCACTGTCGTCATCGGCGGCATCGTCTCATCCACCGCATTGACCTTGTTGGTGCTGCCGGTGCTCTATCGTTGGCTGCATCGCGACCGAGCTCCCCGCGCCGGTAGCACTGCTTTGGAGTCCCCATGAACGAGCTCAACCTGGAACAGGTCCGTGCGGCGATGTTTACCGACCCGGGCGTGAAAGCGGTGGACGACCTGCGCCTGGTCGCCGGTGAGCATGGCCGTGCGATCGCGGCCACCATCACGGTCGCGGCGCCCTCGGTCGACCTGGACCTGGTACATGCTGTGATTGCCCAGGTCCTGGCCGATCAATTCGGCATCGATCAGATCATGCTGTGTTTCAACGACCCGGGCCCGGTACCGCCGCCGCCCACCGCGGCGCCGTTAAAGAAGATGTGATCGCAGCCCCTGGCTCTATGCGTCTGCGCTGGCAGGCGCATAGAGCTGATGACCCGGCAACGCGCACGCGCCGGCATACACAAAGGCCACGCTTTGCCGCGCCCGGGCGAAGGCCACGTAGTATTTCGGCGGCGCGGTGATACGCGCTGCATCGGCCGTGCGCAGGTACTGCGTCAACGGCCCGTTCGGAAAGATGAGGACCCGACTGTAGGTGCGGCCCTTGCACTGCCCAAAGTTCACCGCCGGCAGTCCGTCGCACGCCTGCCGCCGGTCATGCCGGAGCACGGTGGGGGCGAACTCCTGCATGTACGCGGCCACATCCCCTGGAGCGACGAGGTAGATGCCATCGTGTCCGGTGACCTCGCCATTGCCTGATTGGGTCCGCGGCATCTGCGGATAGAGCGTGTCAGCCATATCGCACAGGGCCTGGACGCAGCGCAGACTGGTGAGGCGGTGATCCAGCCGGCATAAGTCGTCGGCCTCCCAAATCTGAAACAGCGCTGCCAGATTCGGACCACGGTATTGGCTGTACCTTTGCGCATAGTTGGTGGCATACGTGGCTTGGCGCGTATCGCCTACCAACGTGATGGCAATCTCGCTCTTCAACAGCCGTTCGACCAGATCCAGATCAAAGCCGGCCAGATCCTGGACTTCGTCGATGTAGAGCTCGTCGTACATCGCCGCCAATCGCGCCACGACCTGGCCTTGGGTCAGCTCATCGCAGCGCACAGCGAAATCGGCCGCTCGGTCCGAATACATCCGGTTGCCCGCCAGGTAGTGGCGCGCCACCTGGGTGCGTGGGGCGCGGTTGTTGGTGACACCTTCTACGAACAGGATGGTCTCGATGCGAGGCTCAGGGCAAAGCGCAGCTTGGTACGGGCGAATGCACTGGCGCAGCAGAAAGCCATACCAGCTGTGCAAGGTGACATGCGCGGGGACCGCGCCTGCGTGGGCCTCAAACGAGCGCCGGATCTCTTCTAGGTTTTCCAGCGTGTAGGTGACAATCGCGATGCGGCGCCCAGGTCGCTCCAAGGCCTGCCGGACCAGCAACGTGGTCTTGCCCGAGCCGGCTGCCGAGAGCAGGACCCGGTTAGGTGATGGCACGCTGGACATAGTCCGGGAACCTGATCGAGTGCGGGCTATTGAAAATCGCCAAGGCCGTATCGGTCTTATGGCCCTTCATGTACTTGAGCAGCGCCACCTCATCGGCAAAGGCCTTGCCCAGCACGGTATTGAGTTCGGCCAGCGAGTTGGCTTTGATCAGCTGCTCTTCCAGCGAAGGGGCGCTCTCGTCGGAATCGTAATAGATCGCGTTGATGTGCTCGGCATAGCGCTCTTGCACAACTGCGATATCACCGTCGTTGTCGGTGATCACCTTGGCCTGAATCCTCAGTCGATCGGCAATCTGCAAGAAGCGTTTGAATGCCAACGACTTGACCGAAATGATGTCTACGCCGTGAGCCATCGGCGCCACGCCGTGATGGTCACTGTAGGCACGCTGCACGATCAGTTCGTCGGAAGGGCCTTCCACCAGGATCGCCTGCTTGGCCAGGATCAACCGCAGCGTGTCGTGGCCCGGCAGCTTCATGAAATAGTCGTGGGTATCGCTGGGCAGCTGGTCCAGCTTCATCTGGCCTTGCGCGCTGAACAGGATCACGTTGTCCACGCCCAGCTTGTTCAACACGAAGCTGCTGTGGGTGGCGATGATCACCTGCTGGGCGGTGGAGTGGGCCGCAATCTTGTCGATCAGCTGGGTCATGCTGGAATAGGACAGATGGTTCTCCGGCTCCTCGATCAGCAGCACGTGAGCCGCGCCGGCCGCGTGCATCGCCAGCTTCATCTTCACCGCGCTTTGCTCGCCCTTGCCGGCCTGGATGAACGGGAGCTCATCCAGGTAGGGTGACAGGCTGGTTTCCCACGTTGAGCGCGGCGATGTGTCCACGCCTACCGTCAATGCCCTGTGGCTGATGTCCCCGGTGTGCTCGGTCAAGTAGGCATTGATCGCTGCCACATCCGCTTCTTCGGAAAAGCTCTGCCGCATGCGGCGGAAGCTCAGCGACAGCGAGACGCGCTGCGCAGGCGTCAGTGCCTGCTCGATGATGCCGGCGATATAGCGATCGGCACCGGACAAGGTCTTGATGCCGTGCGTGTCGATGATGGTCGAGTCGAACGGAATACTACGGGCGGTGACGCCATTGTTGGCGAAGGAGTACCAGCGCACCGTGTAGTACTCCACCGGCAGGCTGACCGCGCCCTGGTGCTGCTGCAGGTAGGCGTTGAACTCCTCGCGGTAGTCGTCGTTGAGCTCGACCAGCAGCCGGATGCCGGCGGTATCCAGACGCAGGGAGTTGTTGGTGCCGCGTAACGACGCCAGCGCGGCGTCGGCGCCCAAATAGGCTTCGATGGAGATCCGTGGCGGCGAGGCCGGCGTGCCCGTGGCAAGCGCTCCCAAGTACTCCTGCACCATGGGCTGGTGGAACAGGTAGGGCGTGAGCTCGTAGGCAAGATTGCGCCCATGCAGCTGGCCGGTGACCACCGCGTGGATGGCCTCCAGCAGGGTGGATTTACCGACCTCGTTGTCGCCCACCACCAGGTTCATGTGGGCATTGAGGGGCAGGTCCAGATGGCGAAACGACTTGAAGTTGTCGATGACGATACGTTCGATCGGCATGCACAGTCCTTTGATGGCCAACGGGCTCGGTGGCGGAGCCTGCCTGCACCCTGGCTGGCCTCCTTTCCGCTCTGGGCCATACTACCCAGCGATCGCCGGCCCTGGGCGGTTTCGTACTGCTTGGGACGCGGGGAAGGGTCAGAATCCGCCTTACGCGGGATAATTCAATATTATCCCGTATAATTATTTTCGCCGACGAGCGGTCGTCTACCTGCTTTAATAGTATGTAATTACATGGTATGTAATACATTACGAAATAAAGTGAGGTGGCACGATGGCGCGCGCAGGACTCTATAAGAGTGACGTCCAGAAGGCGCGCGACGCGCTGCTGGCCCAACGCAAGAAGCCGTCAGTCGACGCGGTGCGAGTGGCCTTGGGCAACACGGGCTCCAAGACCACGATCCACCGCTACTTGCGTGAACTGGAAGGAGAGGAAGGCGGCGGTCCGGCGAGGACGGTAGCCGTTAGTGATGCTTTGCAGGACTTGGTTGCGCGCTTGGCCTCGCGGCTCCAGGAGGAAGCAGAGGCCATCCTCACCCAGGAGCGTGAGCGCCATCAGGCTGAGCTCCACAGTCGGCAACAGGCGCTTTCCGGTGCCCAAGAGGAGGCTGCCGCCTTGAGCAGTCGGCTGCAGCGCACCGAAGCAAGCCTGCACCAAGAGCAAGCTGCTCACGCCCTCCTTCAACAGAATCTAGGTGACAGGATCGCGGAAATCGCCCAGTTGAACGAGCGCATCGCTGGCATGACGGTGCGGCTGGCTGATCATGAGGCGCATACGCGTTCTCTGGAGGACAAGCATGCCCATGCCCGGGAAGCGCTTGAGCACTACCGCACTTCAACCAAAGAGCAGCGTGAGCAAGAGCTTCGCCGTCACGAGCATCAGGTCCAAGAGCTGCAAGTAGCCTTACGTCAGGCCAATGAAGCCTTGGGCGCGAAGAATCAGGAGCTGTTGGTGCTGAACCGCGACAATGGTCAATGGCTGGAGCGCCACGGGCGGATTGAGCGTAAGCTTGCCCAGCTACGACAGGCCCACGAAGGCCAACACAGCGAGGTCGTGGCGTTGCGCCAGACCGCGACGGACTATTTGGCACTGCAGGAGCGCTGGAAGACTGACGCCAAGACCTTGGATACCATGCGCAACGAGCTAGCTCAAGTTCAAGACACCCTTGCGCGGGAGCGTGAGCGCCGCGAGAGCGCTGAAGCCGATGCGTTGCGTGCCAATGCACGTCTTGAAGCGCTAGAGCCTCTACTGAATCAACTGACGCCAGCACAAAATGCGGTGAAGAAAACTCGGCGCGGCCATGCGCAAGATGGGGGAGCCGACTGACGAGGCTGCTCGTTTGTCTGCTAGCGGCTGGGGTGGCGCTCACCTGTCCAGTACGCCCATTCCATAGGGACGACCCAATCTACAAACAGTTTGGCTACTGAGGACTCCGGTGCCAAATGATAGGGCTTGAACATGCCTTGCTCGGGCGAACTGGTCATCAGGTAGCGCAGGCGCTTCTGGACCTCCTGAAAGATGGCTTCCCGCACATGGGCGCTGTCGTGCACGCCAAGACGCATCGCCACCGAGGCACCTTGGCGTACCGCCGCCCAGCAGCAGTAACGCCACCGCGCGATCGGCAAGCCCCGCGGTCCGGATTGAAAGACGAACCCCACATCACGTGCCCAGCCTGGGTCGAAGTGATGTTTGAGCAATTGCTGCTCCAGAAACTGCTCGGTCTCCCAGAGTGCAAGTTCATCCCACAGCTCCAGTTTCGCGTCCGCCAAGTCTACATCGTGTGCCATATCGCCGAGTTGGTCTTCCAGCACCGGGAGCAGGTGCCTGCGCTCGTGGGTAGACCAGGCGAAAGCCCATTGCAGATCTTCGATGGGCGTGACCTCGGCATCGGGGCGGATCTGCCATCGATCCGCTGGCCAGGGAACTTGGATCAAGGCCAAGTCTCGCAGCGTGTCCAGCACCAGCAAGGTGGAGCGGCGTGTGGGCGCCACCGGTAGGCGTCGTAGCTGCGCGGCTAACAGTGCGGCTAGGAAAAGGGTGCCACGAAGGCCCAACTCCTCGATGCTGGCGACCCCAGATGGCGTCATTGACGAGGTTCCGGGCATGCGGTTTCCGGGGATGAGGGAGCGGCGTGGCTCCTGGGGGGGGGGGG
>NZ_LEKR01000049.1:0-33154 GCF_001580555.1 Stenotrophomonas sp. DDT-1 | reverse complement strand
GCGGCGGCGGCGGCGGCGGCGGTGGGGGCGGCGGCGGCGCGTCGACGATGGTCACCATGACGTTGCGCTCCTTCTCCGCGACGGCCTTGGGAGCCACGGCGGGAATCAGGAGCATCATGAAGGCGGCCAGATGCAGGGCAATTACAAACGCGATGCCGACGATGCGAGGCCAGCTCAGCCCCTTGTCATCGGGTTGTTCGTACCGGTGAACGACTAGTTGTTCCGTCATGCGCCAAGAGCTCAATAGTGGGGCCGGAATCCCGGGGGCGGGATCCCTGATCAGCGGTGCATGACACCGCAGGAACCTCCAAGCTTATACCAATCCTGAGCGCCTGCGCATCAACTGAGCAGGCATTCAGGCGTTATTCCTACTTACTTCAGGTTGATGATTTTTTTGGCATCAGCCTGGTTCTTCACGCCCTTCGCCAGCGCCTGCTGGGCGGCCTGCTTGGCCTCGGGGACGCGACCTTCGGCATGCAGGACGCGTGCCAGGTTCAGGTAGGTCTCACCGTCCTTGGAGAGCGGGGCGGCCTTCTGCCACGCATCGATCGCCTGCGGCACCTGGTCGGAGTAGTAGTAGGACTGGGCCAGCGCCAGGTAGACCTGGTAATCCGGCTTCAGGATGCCCTTCTGCAACCCTTCGTTGATGACCGCGATGACGTCCTTTTCCTTGTTCTCGGTGTTGGCATAGATCGAGTACAGCTGCTTGTACTCGCGCTCTTCGGTGAGCTGGCCGCTGCTGCGCAGCTTGTCCATCACCGCGGCGGCCTTCGGCATCTGGTCAGCCTGCATGTACATGTTGGCCAGATTCAGCTGGGCCTTCTTGTCCGACGGGTTCTTGGCCGCCAGCGCTTCTGCGGCCTGCACGGCCTCACCGGTCTGGCCGGCTTCGGAAAGGGCCGCCATCAGCAGCTGGTTCCAGTTGTCCTTCGGCTCGGCAGCGCCCGCGATGGCCTGCTTCAGCACCGGGATCGCTTCCTGGTAGCGCTCCAGCTGGTACAGCGCCTGGCCCTTGGCAATCAGCTCTTCCGGCTTGGTCGACTTGCTCTCGGCGAAGTACTTGTCCAGGGTGGCCAGGCCTTCGGCAGTCTGGTCTTCCTGCAGCTGCAGCTGGCCCAGCATCAGCATCGACTGGAAGTGGCCGTTGTTGTCCAGGCCGTTGAACTGGATGACCTGCTTCAGGTAGGCGATGGCGGCCGGGGTGTCGTCGGTCTGGTAGGCGGCCTGCGAGGCCAGCTGCGCGGCCAGCGACTTGTCGTACTCGTTGGAGGCGCTGTCAGCCAGGATCGCGTCAGCCTGCGTACGCGTCTCCGGGAACTTTTCCTTGTTGTAGCTGTCGATCATTTTCTGCAGCTTGCTGCCCATCTTGGCCGAGGCCTTGACGGTCGGCTCCTGGCGGGTCGCATTCGGGTACAGCGGTTCGGCCTTGGCCTGCTTGCTGCTGCCGCCGCGGCTGCCACGGTCGGAGGAACGCGAGGACTGCGCGAAGGCATCGGTGACCACGGCGCCGGTCAGGGCGGTCGCGACGAGGACGGAAAGCACAGCTTTGTGGTTACGGAAAATCATCGTTCACCTCGATCGAACCGCCGGATAGCGGCAAAGTCGGACTGTCAGAAAAATCTGAGCCGCCAAACGTATCAGAAACAGATGGCGTGAGAAATCGTTTTATGTGCTGCAATACAGCATAGAACTGCGCACTCATCCGCACTTTGGCCGCAGCCCGGCCGCCTGCGCCTGCTGATAGACCGGCGCCAGGCCCGGTGCGTCACGTCGCAGCTCCTGGATCCGGTTGGCCGGATCGGGGTGGGTGGACAGCCATTGCGGGCTTCGACCGCCGCTGGCGGCCATCATGTTCTGCCACAGATCCACGGCCTGGGCCGGGTTGAATCCGGCCTGGGCCATCAGTCGCTGGCCGATCACGTCGGCCTCGCTTTCCTGGGTCCGCGAGCCGGGCAACAGGAAGGCCGCCTGCGCGCCCATGCCGCCCAACTGGTTGACCGTACTGGCGGCACCATCGCCATAGGCGGCACCGGCCAGCGCGCCCAGCACGGCCAGCCCGGTCTGCGCGCCCATCTGCCGGGTGATGCGCTCCTCGTGGTGGCGGGCGATGACGTGGCCGATTTCATGGCCGATTACGGCAGCCAGCTGATCCTGGTTCCTGGCAACGGTGAAGATGCCAGTGTTCACGCCGACCTTGCCGCCGGGCAGGGCGAAGGCGTTGGGCTCCTTGTCGACGAACACCGCCGTCTCCCACCGTACGCCACGGTATTGAGGCGGCAACTGCGCGACCAGGGCATTGACCACGCACTGCACGTAGCCGTTCTGGCGGCCATCGGTGCTGATCTTCTCTTTCTGCTTGGTCTCGGCAAACGCCTGCGCACCGAGCTGGTCAAGCTGCGCCTGCGACACGCCGCCCACCATCTGCCGTCGTCCGGTTGGCGAGGTGGTGGTCGCACAGGCACTGACCACGGTGGTGATGACTAGAGCCAGCAGCAGTTGTTTCATGGGTCCGCCCCCGTGTTCATGTGCGCAGTGTGTAGCGTACCTGCTTAATCTTTCGTCAAGCGGGCACGGCGTTACGTTGACCCCAGGAACACCATTGCGGCGAGCGCGACCGCGTTGTTCAGCGCATGCGCGGCAATCGCCGCCCACAGGGTGCCGGTGCGGCGGTACAGCCAGCAGAAGGCGGCGCCCATGCCACCGTACACCAGCCACAGCTGCGCCATGCCCAGCAGCGAGTTCTTGCTGACACCGGGCACTTCGTGGACCAGGGCGAACGCCAGGCTGCTGAGGATCAGGCCCAGCCAGGGGCGGCCGGCCTGCCACAGGCGCCCGAACAGGACGCGGCGGAACAGCAGCTCTTCGTAGGCGGGGGCGAGGACGACCGCAAACAGCACCAGGAACAGCGGGAAGCGAGCGATTGCGCTCTGCATCAGTTCCACGTTGGTGGGCACCGGCTCGATGCCGAACTGCTTGGAAAGGAAGGCGATGCCGTTGCTGCCGAGCACGATCAGCGTGGCCACCAGCAGGGTCCAGCCCCAGGTGGACGGCCGCAGCAACGCCTGTCGCGACGCCATGCGTTCGCCGGCGTTTGCCGGGCGTCGCCAGAAGTACAGCAGCAGCGCGGCGCCACCGGTGGCGATCAGGGCCATCAGGATCTGCGCCAGGGCACCGGGCTGGCCCACTGCCGCGCCGACGGCGTCAGGTGTCAGTCCACCGCCATTGGCCTCGGCGTTGGCGCGGCTGACCACGATTGCACGGTAGAAGCCCCAGAACAGGCCGGTGACCATGCTCAGGCCGACCAGGGTAACGGCGGCGATGCCCAGGTCGATGAAGAAGCCTGCCAACGGTGCCACGGCGCGCGGTGGGGCAGACACCGGCGGAACCGGGGGCGGGGCGGCGGAGACCGGGGTGGATGCGGACATCAGGTACCTGTGTTCAAGGGACGAAGGCCGGTGCAGCTCCCCGCGCACCGGCCAGGTCCCGATTGTGTCAGATATCCAGGTTGGCGACCTTCAGCGCATTGTCTTCGATGAAGTCGCGACGCGGCTCGACGACATCGCCCATCAGGGTGCTGAAGATCTGGTCGGCAGCGACCGCATCCTCGATGCGCACCTGCAGCAGGCGACGGGTTTCCGGGTTCACCGTGGTATCCCACAACTGCTCCGGATTCATTTCACCCAGACCCTTGAATCGCTGGATCTGGCGGCCGCGCTTGGCCTCCTCGAGCAGCCAGTTCTGCGCCTTCGCGAAGCTGTCGACTTCGATCGACTTGGCGCCGCGGGAAATCGTTGCACCTTCGCGCACCAGGCCGTGCAGCAGCTTGGAGGCCTGGTGGATCGCACGCAGTTCGCCACTCTCGAACGCCGACATCGGCAGCACCTGGATATGCTCCTCGCCCATGTGGCGACGGGTCACCAGCACGGCGGCCGGGCGCTCGTCGTTGGCTTCCTGCAGTTCCAGGCTGAAACGCGGGCTGCCCAGGCTGCCCTGGTTGAGGCGCTTGGCCAGCGCATCCAAGCCTTCGCCTTCGCCGGCATTGCGCAGGCTGTCCATGTCCATCGGCACGAAATCGACCAGCGCTTCGAGCAGGTTGCGGTCATAACGGTGCGCGTTGCGTTCGATGGAATCGAGCGCGGCGGCGTAGGCCAGCAGCAGCTTCTCCAGCGCCAGGCCTTCGATGCCGGGCTCGCCGGTGGCCGGCACCAGTGAAGCGTTTTCCACTGCGCTGCTGGCCAGGTAGCTGTCCAGCGCCGGGTCATCCTTTAAGTACAGCTCCTGCTTGCCCTGCTTGATCTTGTACAGCGGCGGCAGGCCGATGTAGACGTAACCGCGCTCGATCAGCTCCGGCATCTGACGGTAGAAGAACGTCAGCAGCAGGGTGCGGATGTGGGCGCCGTCGACGTCGGCGTCGGTCATGATGATGATCTTGTGGTAGCGCAGCTTGTCCGGGTTGTACTCGTCGCGGCCGATGCCGGTACCCAGTGCGGTGATCAGCGTACCGACCTGGTCGGAGGACAGCATGCGGTCGAAGCGCGCGCGTTCCACGTTGAGAATCTTGCCGCGCAGCGGCAGCACCGCCTGGTTCTTGCGGTTGCGGCCCTGCTTGGCCGAGCCACCTGCCGAGTCACCCTCGACGATGAACAGTTCGGACAGCGCCGGGTCCTTTTCCTGGCAGTCGGCCAGCTTGCCCGGCAGGCCGGCGATGTCCAGCGCGCCCTTGCGGCGGGTCAGGTCGCGGGCCTTGCGCGCAGCTTCACGCGCACGCGCGGCATCGACGATCTTGCCGGCGATCGCCTTGGCTTCGTTCGGGTTTTCCTGCAGGAACTCTTCCAGGCGCGCACCGAAGGCGTTTTCCACCGCCGGACGCACGTCGGAGCTGACCAGCTTCTCCTTGGTCTGGCTGGAGAAGCTCGGGTCCGGCACCTTCACCGACAGCACCGCGATCATGCCTTCGCGCATGTCGTCGCCGGTCAGGTTGATCTTGGCCTGCTTGGCGATGCCGTTCTGCTCGATGTAGTTGTTGAGCACGCGGGTCAACGCACCGCGGAAACCGGCGAGGTGAGTACCGCCGTCCTTCTGCGGGATGTTGTTGGTGAAGCAGTACATCGTCTCCTGGTAGGAGTCGGTCCACTGCAGCGCCACCTCCACGACGATGCCGTTGTGCTCGCCGGTGACGGAGATGACATTCGGGTGCAGCGGGGTCTTCAGCTGGGCCAGATGCTCCACGAAGCTGCGGATGCCGCCTTCGTAGTGGAAGTCATCGCGACGGCCGTCGCCGCGCTCGTCGGCAAGGACGATCTTGACGCCGGAGTTCAGGAACGACAACTCGCGCAGACGGCGGGCCAGGATGTCGTAGTGGAATTCCACGTTGTCGTGGAAGGCGACGGTGGACGGCCAGAAGCGCACGGTGGTGCCACGCTTGGTGGTGGCTTCCAGCTTGGCGAGCGGGGTCACGGCCGCGCCGTTGCTGAATTCCTGCTGGTAGTGGGAGCCGTTCTGGAACACGTCCACCAGCAGCTTCTGCGACAGCGCGTTGACCACGCTGACGCCGACGCCGTGCAGGCCGCCGGAAACCTTGTAGCTGTTGTCGTCGAACTTGCCGCCTGCGTGCAGGACGGTCATGACGACTTCGGCGGCGGACACTTCGCGACCGAGCTTGGCGCTCATCTGCTCGTGCTTGCCGGTCGGGATGCCGCGACCGTTGTCGGACACCGAGACCGAACCGTCAGCGTGGATCGTCACCGCGACATGGTCGGCGTGGCCGGCCAGCGCTTCGTCGATCGAGTTGTCGACAACCTCGAACACCATGTGGTGCAGACCGGTGCCGTCATGCACGTCACCGATGTACATGCCGGGTCGCTTGCGGACAGCCTCCAGGCCTTCCAGGGCGGTAATGCTGTTGGCGTCGTAATTGCCGTTGTTTGCCGGGGTGTTCTGTTCGTCGCTCATTGCGCTTGCCGTAGGCTCCGCAGGTCGGACACCGCTTGGGGCGATGTGCCGAGAATGAAAGGATTCCAACCCGAATTATACCAGCCGGGGTCGAGTGGCCCTGATGTGCCCACTATGGCACAGCCACGATCTGTG
The DNA here is from genome assembly GCF_001580555.1 of Stenotrophomonas sp. DDT-1. NCBI lineage: Bacteria > Pseudomonadati > Pseudomonadota > Gammaproteobacteria > Lysobacterales > Lysobacteraceae > Stenotrophomonas > Stenotrophomonas sp. DDT-1. The sequence goes on along the minus strand of NZ_LEKR01000049.1, from coordinate 27,067 downwards.
CATGTTCCACGTGGAACCGGGCGATCTGGGTCAGGCCCTGCAGGGCCGCCGGAGGTTCAGTAGCGGTGACGAAGATCTGCGCCGGGCCGGTGAGCAGGCGCTCCAATACCCGCGCCTGGTGGGTACGATCCAGTTCGGAGGCCAGATCGTCCAGTGCGATCACCGGCCATTCGCCGCGCTGTTCTGCATAGTCCTCAGCCTGCGCCAGCAGGCACGCCAATGCGGTGAGCTTGGCCTGACCGCGTGACAGTGCATCGCGACCAGGAATGCTGTGGAAATCCACGCTCCAGTCCGCCCGGTGCGGCCCAACCGAGGTGTAGCCGGCCTGGCGGTCACGATCCCGGGCCAGAAGCAGAGCATCTGCCAGGGGAAGCTCATGCCGACGCCAGCCCGGACTGAGTTGCAGTGCCTGGATGCCGAGTTGCGGCGCCAAACTGGCAGCCAGCGCCACGGCACGCTGCTGCAGCCGCTCAAGGTAGTGCTGACGCCGGCTGGTAAGGGGCTCTCCGGCCTCAGCCAACTCGTGATCCCAGGTGTCCAGCATCCGCGACGGGCCGCCCTGCTTGAGCAGGGCATTGCGCTGCTTCAGCGCCCTTGAATAGCGGCGCCACAAGGACAGGAAATCAGGTTCCACGTGGAACAAGCCCCAATCCAGGAAGCGACGGCGGGGCTCGCCACCACCGCTGACCAGCGCATGGCTGCCGGGCTCGAACGTCACTACCGCCAGCGCTGCGCAGAGGTTGCCGAGCTGAGCCACATCTTCACCGTCCAATCGTCCCTTCCAGTCCTGGCCACTGTGGCGCAGGCCGGCCTTTCGGCGATGCGGCGCGTGGTCGGCGCGCTGCTCGTCCCATTCCACGAAGATCTCCAGCGCCTCCTGGCCCTGGCGTACCAGTCCATCGCGGACCCGGCCGCGGAAGCTGCGGCCATAGGCCATCAGATGCAGGGCCTCCAGCACGCTCGTCTTGCCGGCACCATTGTCGCCAGTGAGCAGGTTCAGCCCCGGCTGGGGCAAGAGATCCACCGCACTGAAGCGACGCAGTTGGTGCAAGGCGAGGCGGCGGATAAGCATGGGGCGCGAACGACCATCCGCTCGAGGCGGCAGAGGGGCAGGGAATCCATCAGCTTACTGCATCGGTCAAGCCGGACGTGCTGCACCCGCATCGATTCGGAGCAGAAGCTCCCGCGCACCAACTGATCGCGGGTTCCACGTGGCGCCGGTTCACCGGCATGCCCGTTTCCAGCTCCGGACGCAGCTGAAATTCCTTCAATTCTGCACAGGGTTGCGGGGCGTGGCCCGCCAGAATTCAAGGATTTCAGGACCACTGCCGCAGGTGTTTGCTGAACGCTTGCCCGGCCAGGTGAGCGGGCGGGGGCCCGGGTTCCTCCAAATCTGCGATCCGATGCCATGGGAGGTTCCACAGATTTCAAAGAATCCGGCCCATTCGTTTCACGCTGTCCACAGCGGGACTGTATGACTTATACACAAGGTATGGGCAATCTGTGGATAAAAAAGCCCTTTTGCTTGGGTCTGGAAACTATCCACAGGTTCCCCCCCAGCCTGAGGCGCCTCTATACAGGGGGTTTCACCCACATAAATTCCTTTTAAATCATGTAGATAACACATTTCTCCACGAAATCTGGCTCTACCATCACCACCATGCTTTAGATTTATACCCAGATTTAGAAGCTAGGCTTGGCTCGATCTGCCCCGAATGGATCCTGTGGACAGAGAGGATTTCAGAAACAGCGAGCACCGTCGCCGCAGCGTGGATGCGCTTCGGCATCCGACCAGGCCAGGTCCATAGCAACTGCGTTGAGACTCCAGGTACCGGCCCCGATCAAACTTGATTCGGAAGCAGTCCCTGGCATCGACTCAAAGTCCCGTCGGTAGTTGGGAAGCAAAGCGCACGCAACCGGGTGCATCAAGGAAGATGCGTTCCGTCCGAAATACACGCTGGAAAGGGTCGGCCCGATGATCCACGTGGAACGTGCAAAAAAAAACGCCCGGGAGCTTCCCGGGCGTCGTTATGTTCCACGTGGAACCGGGCTGATGTCAGAGACGCAGCGGCATGACCACGTGGCGCGACTTCTCGCTGCTGGACTCACGCACCAGCGCCGAGGAGTTGGAGTCGCGCAGCTGGATGATGACTTCCTCATCGCGCAGGGCGGAGAGGGCATCCAGCAAGTAGTTCACGTTGAAGCCGATGGCGAGATCGCTGACCGTGGTATCGGCTTCGATCTCTTCCTGGGCTTCCTCCTGCTCCGGGTTGTGCGCGCTGATCTTCAGGTTGCCCGGCGACACTTCCACGCGGATGCCGCGGTACTTCTCGTTGGACAGGATCGCAGCGCGCTGCAGCGAGGCGCGCAGCGCTTCACGATCAACCTTCACCTCACGGTCGGCACCGATCGGAATCACCGCTTCGTAATCCGGGAAACGGCCGTCGATCAGCTTGGAGGTAAAGGTGACATCGTCGCGCTTGACGCGGACGTGGCTGCGGCCGACTTCCAGCTCGATCTCGCGATCACCGCTTTCCAGCAGGCGCTGCAGTTCGGTCACGCCCTTGCGCGGCACGATGATCTGGCGCTTGGAACCGCTCGGCTTGGCCAGGTCGGTTTCACACAGCGCCAGACGGTGGCCGTCGGTGGCAACGGTACGCAGGGCGTCGCCGCGCAGATCGAACAGCAGGCCATTGAGGTAATAGCGCACGTCCTGCTGCGCCATCGCGAACGCGGTGCGCTCGATGAGCTCCTTCAGGGTCGCTTCGCCGATGGCCACGCGCTCAGTGGCTTCCACTTCGTCAACCGACGGGAAGTCATTGGAGGGCAGGGTTGCCAGGGTGAAGCGGCTACGACCGGCCTGCACGGTGATCTTGTCTCCGGTCTGCGACACGGTGATCCGGCTGCCATCGGGCAGGGCGCGGATGATCTCGAACAGCTTGCGGGCGGGGATGGTGGTTTCGCCGTCCTGGGCATCTTCAACCGCGATCCGCGACACCATCTCCACTTCCAGGTCGGTACCGGTCAGCGACAGCTGGCCGTTCTGCACCTGGACCAGGAAATTGGCCAGAACCGGAAGGGTCTGGCGGCGTTCGACCACGTTGACGACCTGTGCCAACGGCTTGAGAAAGGCTTCGCGCTGCAGTGTGAAACGCATGTGGTTCCGTGCCCCTATGCTTTAAAAAATGTGGAATAAATCAAAAGCTTGGTGGTGCTGGTAGAGACAGAATCGCTGGAAAACAATGCTAAGTCTTTGTAAATAAAGGAGTTTCAGGCATCGAAACCCTCTGTATTACCGACCCCCAAGGGGTGGGGAAAGCTGTGGATAAATTCGACGGGATTTCAGACGCCATTTTTATCCACAACGTGTCCCGCGCTTGCTACCGGATTCTGCACCGTTTTGTGCGATGACGCCTCATCGGCATCCGTGCATCATTCGCTCAGCTTCCGGATCAGCTTGTCCCAGTCTTCGCGGAGCTTGCCGTCGGTTTCCATCAGGGTCCGGATCTGGCGGCAGGCATGCAGCACCGTGGTGTGATCGCGACCGGCAAAGGCGTCGCCGATCTCGGGCAGGCTGTGCTCGGTCAGTTCCTTGGTCAGGGCCATGGCGACCTGGCGGGGGCGAGCGAGCGAGCGGGTCCGACGCTTCGACAGCAGATCCTTGATCTGCAGGCCGTAGTAGTCGGCAACGGTTTTCTGGATGTTGGGAATGCTGATCGCCTGCTGCTGGGCGCGCAGCAGGTCGCGCAGGGTTTCCTGAGCGAATTCGGTGGTGATCGCGCGGCCGGTGAAGTTGGCGCGGGCGGTCAGGGTATTGAGCGCGCCCTCGAGGTCGCGCACGTTGGAGCGCATCTTCTTGGCGATCAGGAACGCAACATCATCGGGAATCTCGGCACCGCGTTCGCGCGCCTTGGCCAGCACGATCGCGGCGCGGGTCTCGAAGTCCGGCGGTTCGATCGCGACCGACAGGCCCCAGGCAAGCCGCGACTTCAGGCGCGCTTCCAGGCCTTCGACCTCCCGCGGATAGCGGTCACAGGTCAGGATGATCTGCTGCTTGCCATCGAACAACGCGTTGAAGGTGTGGAAGAACTCTTCCTGCGTGCGGTCCTTGCCGGCGAAGAACTGGATGTCATCGATCAACAGCGCGTCCACCTGCTGGAACTGGCGCTTGAACTGATCCATGGTCTTTTCCTGCAGGGCCCGGATCATGGCGCTGAAGAACTGTTCCGAACGCAGGTACAGCACCTTCGCGACTGGATTGGCCTGGCGCATCGCGTTGCCGGCGGCGAACATCAGGTGGGTCTTGCCCAGGCCGGTGCCTCCGTACAGCAGCAGCGGGTTGTGGGCCCGGTCGCCCGGCTTCTGCGCTGCCTGGAAGGCAGCGGCCAGGCCCAGCTGGTTACTGCGCCCTTCGACGAAGTTGGCGAAGGTGTAGTGATTGTCCAGATTGCCGGCAAACGGCACCTGCGGTTCGCTGGACACAGGCGCCGACGACGTGGAAACCGGCGCGTTCTGCGCCTCCACGGGGCGCGGGCGCGAGCCGATTTCAAGAAAAACGTCGCTGAAACCGGCGAAGTGAGCCAGCAGTTCGCGGATCCGGGCCAGGTACAACTCGCGGACCTGGTCGACGATGAAGGCATTCGGTGCATACAGCACCAGGCTGTCCACGCGCAGATCGGCCTGCAGCGGCTTCAACCAGGTATGAACGTCTTCCGGCGGGAACTCCGCTTCGAGGCGCTCGAGACTACGGGACCAGGCATCCATCAGCAATAATCGTCCGGTGGCCGGGGCATGGACGCGACAAGGCGCCCAAACACAGGCCGGAAAGGGGGGAAATGGATGGCTCAGACTACCACCGAGCGCCCGCCTTCGGAATGCTTGTCCCCTACTTATTCACAAAAACATCCACAGCTATTGCACAGCCCGGTGAATTCGCGTAGTCCCCAGGGGTTGACGTGAGGGGGGAGACCTCTCTAGAATTTCCGGTTCTTTCCGTCCCATTCATACGAGAGGCCCCCAATGGCCACGAAGCGCACCTACCAGCCCAGCAACCTCAAGCGTAAGCGCGACCACGGCTTCCGTGCCCGTATGAAGACCGCTGACGGCCGCAAGATCCTGTCGCGTCGCCGCGCCAAGGGCCGCAAAGTCCTGAGCGCCTGATTGCCATGCCGCACCCTGCGGCAGACGCAATCCCTTCGACAGTGAATACTGCAGACCCGCGCAAGCGATTCCCTCGCTCTGCGCGGGTTCGCACGCGTGCCGAATACTCAACGGTCTTCAACGGCGCCCGCCGTGTGTCCGATCCGCTGATGACCCTGCACTGGCTGCCGGCTGACCGGCCGGCCAGGCTGGGTCTGGCGGTTTCCCGCAAGGTCGATCCGAACGCCGTTGGGCGTAACCGGATCAAGCGCGTCCTGCGCGACATCCTGCGTCAGACACGTACCGATATCCAGCCAGGCGACTTCGTCGTCGTGGCCCGTAGTGCTGCGCGTTCCGCCAGCAACGACGAGATCCGCCAGGCCTTCCTGCGCCTGCTGCGTCGCCTGCGTGCATTGCCCGCGCCGGGCGTGGACGGCACAATGCCGCCGCCTGATGGCATCGCAACTCCTTCTTTGACCGAGCCGGCATCGCGTCCCGGCCCCGCCGAGCCTGTCCGCTGATGAACCAGACCCGCGTATTCCTCATTTTTGCCTGGCTGATGGTGGCCGTGCTGCTGTGGATGGAGTGGAGCCGTGAAAAGGCTGCTCCGACCCCGGCACCGACTACCACGTCCGCCCCGGCTGCCGCACAGAGTGTTCCGGGCGCTGCCTCGGGCGGCATTCCCAGTGCACAGGTCCCGGGCGCCCCGGGCCAGGCCGCTGTGCAGGCGCAGGCCAGTGCCACCCCGGCCAGCCAGCGCGTGACCGTCACCACCGACGTGCTGCGCCTGGTGCTTGATGGTGGCCGCGTGCTCGACGCCGAGCTGCTGCAGTTCCCGCAGACCAAGGACGAAGGCAGCCCGCCGGTTCGCCTGCTGACCGAAGACCCCGCGCATCCGTACAGCGCGATCAGTGGCTGGGCCAGCGAAGACAAGAACACCCCGGTTCCCGGCGCCGACGGCTTCAAGCTGGTCGGTGACACCAAGGACTTCGTGCTGGCCAAGGGCCAGAACGAGCTGCAGATCCCGTTCGTGTGGACGGCCGACAACGGCGTGACCATCAAGCGCACCCTGACCGTCTCGCGCAACGAGTATGCCGTGCGCTTCAAGGACGAAGTCAGCAATACCGGCGCCGCGCCGTGGAACGGCTACGTCTACCGCACCCTGGACCGCACCCCGACCATCCTGTCGCGGAGCATGACCAACCCGGACTCCTTCAGCTTCAACGGTGCCACCTGGTACGACAACGACAAGAAGTACCAGCGTCGTGCGTTCAAGGACTACCTGGAAGACGGCACGCTCAACCAGAACATCACCGGCGGCTGGCTGGCGATGCTGCAGCACCACTTCTTCACCGCCTGGATCCCGCAGAAGGACCAGACCGCACACTACGTGCTGTCGCAGGTGGCCGGTCGTGACCTGATCGAAGCGCGTGGCCCGGCCTTCACCGTGGCGCCGGGCCAGTCCACCAGCACCGAAGCCCGCCTGTGGGTCGGCCCGAAGCTGGTCAACCTGATTGCCAAGGAAGACGTGCCGGGCCTGGACCGCGTGGTCGACTACAGCCGCTTCTCGATGATGGCGGTGATCGGCCAGGGCCTGTTCTGGGTGCTGAACCAGGTGCACAAGCTGGTCGGCAACTGGGGCTGGGCGATCGTCGGCCTGGTGGTGCTGCTGAAGCTGGTGCTGTACCCGCTGTCGGCGACCCAGTACAAGAGCGGTGCCAAGATGCGTCGCTTCCAGCCGCGCATCGCGCAGCTGAAGGAACGCTATGGCGACGACCGCCAGAAGTTCCAGACCGCGATGATGGAGCTGTACAAGAAGGAAAAGATCAATCCGATGGGCGGCTGCCTGCCGATCCTCATCCAGATGCCGATCTTCTTCGCCCTGTACTGGGTGCTGGTGGAATCGGTCGAACTGCGCCAAGCGCCCTGGTTCGGCTGGATCCAGGACCTCACTGCACGCGACCCGTACTTCATCCTGCCGGTGATCAACGTGGCGGTGATGTGGTTCACCCAGAAGCTGACCCCGGCACCGGGCATGGACCCGATGCAGCAGAAGATGATGCAGTTCATGCCGCTGGTGTTCGGCGTCATGATGGCCTTCATGCCGTCCGGCCTGGTCCTGTACTGGGTGGTCAACGGCGGCCTGGGCCTGCTGCAGCAGTGGTGGATGACCAAGCGCCATGGCGGCGAGCCGGTCCCGGCCACCACCGCTCCGGCTCCGGTCAAGAAGAAGTAATCGGCAGAGCCGGCCACTGGCCGGCCGACCCCAGCAGAAGCCCGCCGCAAGGCGGGCTTTTCGCATGCGGCGTTAGAATCGCCTGCACACCGTTCCTCCCATCTTCGAGTCCGCCATGCGTGCGTCGTCGTTCCGCCTGTTCCTGCCCTCGCTGCTGTTGACCCTGGCCGTAGCGGGCTGTGGCGACAAGGACGCGAAGGTGCCGGCGAGCACGGTCACCCAGCCCAGCGCGCAGGCCGCCGCCGCTGCCGATCCGGCCGCCGCGCCGTTGCTGGCCGCGCTGCAGAAGCAACTCGATGGCTACCGCCGGATCATCGTGCTGCTGGCCGACGAGGAGCAGCAGTCGACCGCCGACCGTGGCACCTCCACGCGTGCGGGCCAGCAGCTGTTCCACGATGGCCTGGAACAGCGCACGACCATCGCCGCGCAGTTCGACACCCTGCTGCGCGATTCCAGCCCGCAGCGCTTTGCCACCCTCGGCACGGTGCTGGACTACATCGAGTCTGCGCCCGAACTGTTCGACGCCGATCGCCTGGCCTTCCGTGAAGTGCTGCGTGACCTGCATGAGCGGGTCGGCACCGATTCCTCGCTGCCGGCGGTGAAGCTGCACCAGCGCATCGGTGAGGATCTGGAAGCGCTCGATGAGATCGAGCGCAACTACAACCAGGAACTGACCCGCATCTTCAGCCGCTTCGAGCGCACCCGCGCCATCGAACTGAAGCGCGAGAAGTGGGACGACTACATCGCCCACCTGCACAAGGACTACAGCCGTGAAGCGATCCTGCGCGACTACGGGGTGATCGAGCCGTATCCGATGTCGATGAAGGACAGCGACCGCGAGATCTTCGGCCGCGACCTGCCGGCCAAGACGGTGGTGCTGACCTTCGACGATGGCCCGCACAAGGCCTACACCGATGAAGTGGTGGCCATCCTCAAGCGCTACGACGTGCCGGGCGTGTTCTTCGAGGTGGGCCGCAACCTGGGCAAGGTCGAGGCCGATGGCAAGGTCAGCCTCGGCCCGATGGCGAAGATCAGCCGCAACCTGATGGAAGAAGGCTATGCGGTGGGCAACCACAGCCTGACCCATGCGCAGCTGTCGCGTACCACCGGCGATGCGCTGCGCCAGCAGGTGCTGGACACCGACACGCTGCTGAAGGATGTCGACAGCAAGCGCGCGCCGCTGTTCCGCTTCCCCTATGGCGCGCGTAATGCCGAAGGCCTGCAGCTGCTCAACGAAGCCGGGTTGAAGTCGATCATGTGGAACATCGATTCGATGGACTGGGCCGACCCGGTGCCGGAATCGATCGTGCAGCGCGTGCTCGACCAGGTGAACAAGGAACAGCGCGGCATCATCCTGTTCCATGACATCCACGACCGTGCGGTGAAGGCGTTGCCGCAGATCCTCGACCGGCTGATCGCTGATGGCTACCAGTTCGCCGGGTGGAATGGCCGCGACTTCACCGTCGCCCGCGCGCGCAAGGGTGACACCAGCCCCGCCACCGTCACCACCGGCTACGAGAAGTCGTGGGCGATCGTGGTCGGCATCGACAACTACGCCAAGTGGCCAAAGCTGGAATACGCCAGCCACGATGCGCAGGCGGTGGCCGATACCCTGACCGGGCAGTTCGGCTTCCCGTCTTCGCAGGTGATCGTGCTGAAAAACGAGCAGGCCACGCGCAACAACATCCTGGCCGCGTTCCACGACCGCCTGGCCGATGACCGCACCGGGAAGAACGACCGCGTGTTCGTATTCTTCGCTGGCCACGGCGCGACCCGCCAGCTCGCCTCCGGGCGCGACCTCGGCTACATCATCCCGGTCGATTCGGATCCGAAGGAATTCGCCACCGACGCGATTGCGATGACCGACATCCAGAACATCGCCGAAAGCATGCAGGCCAAGCATGTGATGTTCGTGATGGATGCCTGCTACAGCGGCCTCGGCCTGACCCGTGGCGGCCCGTCGTCGTCGTCGTTCCTGCGCGAGAACGCGCGTCGCAGCGCCCGGCAGATGCTGACCGCAGGTGGGGCCGACCAGCAGGTGGCCGATGCCGGCCCGAATGGCCACTCGGTATTCACCTGGGTGCTGCTGCAGGCGCTGGCTGGCAAGGGCGATCTCAACGGCGATGGCCTGATCACCGGTACCGAGCTGGCCGCCTACGTGGCGCCGGCCGTCTCAGCCGTTTCGCACCAGACCCCGGCCTTCGGCAGCCTGCCGGGTTCGCAGGGCGGCGAGTTCGTGTTCCAGGTGCCCGACAGCCAGGAATTCCTCAACGCCGATACGCGCCAGCTGACTGCCGATGCGATCGCGCTGAACAACAGGGTCGATGCCGCCAGCGAGGCCAAGGGCAGCCAGGCACCGGTGACCGTGGCCGACCTGCAGGGCGGCAAGGCCAAGCTGGTGGTGCCCAGCGCCGGTCCGGCGTCCGACCGCCAGCGCGCGCAGCAGGCCAACGACCGTGGCCTGCAGCTGTACCGCGAGAAGCAGTACGACGAGGCAGCCGCGCAGTTCACCGAAGCACTGAAGCTGCGTCCGGACTTCGCCCAGGCCGCCAACAACCTCGGCTTCGTCTACTACCGTCAGCAGCGCTACGCCGAAGCCGCACGCTGGCTGGAGAACACGCTGAAGATCGATCCGTCGCGTGCGGTGGCCTATCTCAACCTGGGCGATGCCTACTTCAACGCCGGCGACAAGGCGAAGGCGAAGCAGGCCTACACCACCTACCTGGCGCTGCAGCCGCAGGGCAGTGGTGCCGCGCAGGCACGCGCGCAGCTGGAGAAACTCTGAACCATGAACGACGCGATCCGCACCGACACCATCGTGGCCATCGCCAGCGCTCCGGGCGCTGGCGGTGTCGGCCTGCTGCGCCTGTCCGGTCCGCGCGCAGCGGCCATCGCCAACGCGTTGGGTGTGCCTGAACTGCGACCGCGCCATGCGCACTATGCGCGCCTGCGCGACGCCGATGGCGACGTCATCGACGATGGCATCGTGCTGTGGTTCCCGGCACCGAACAGCTTCACCGGCGAAGAGGTGGTGGAACTGCAGGGCCACGGCAGTCCGGTCCTGCTGCAGCAACTGGTCGCGCGCTGCATCGCGCTCGGTGCGCGCCAGGCGCGGCCGGGCGAGTTCAGCGAACGCGCGTTCCTCAACGGCAAGCTCGACCTGGCCCAGGCCGAAGCCATCGCCGACCTGATCGCGGCCGGCGACAATCGCGCCGCGCGCGCCGCGCGACGTTCGCTGGATGGTGTGTTCTCGCGGCGCATCGACGCCGTGGTCGAGCAACTGGTGCTGCTGCGCATCCACGTGGAAGCGGCCATCGACTTCGCCGACGAACCGCTGGATACCCTTGGTGGCGAGCAGGTGCGGCGTGGGCTGGAACAGGCGCGCAGTGATCTGGCCCTGCTGCGCCGCGACGCCGAACGCGGCCGTCGCCTGCGCGACGGCCTGCATGCGGTGCTGATCGGTCCGCCGAACGCGGGCAAGAGTTCATTGCTGAACGCGCTGGCCGGCAGCGAGCGCGCCATCGTCACCGACATCGCCGGCACCACCCGCGACACGCTGCGCGAGACCATCCGCCTGGACGGCCTGGAGCTGACCCTGGTCGACACTGCTGGCCTGCGCGACGGCGGCGACGCCATCGAACGCGAAGGCATGCGCCGCGCGCACGTGGAAATCGAGCGCACCGACCTGGCGCTGATCGTGCTGGATGCGCGCGATCCGGCTGCCGGGCAGGCGGCGCTGGGTGATGCCGTGGCAGCGGTGCCGCACAAGGTCTATATCCACAACAAGTCGGACCTGCTGGCGGCGCTGCCGACGCTGGATGATCCGGGCCGCGTCTTCGTTTCGGCTGCGACCGGCGCCGGGCTCGAAAATCTGCACGCGCGTTTGCGCTCGATTGCTTTGGCCGGGGCAGGGGAGCAGGTGGACGGTGAGTTCTCCGCGCGCACGCGCCATGTGCATGCCATCGAGCGAGCGCAGGAACACGCGCAGCGCGCCGATGGCGAGCTGGCGAATGAGCACCTGGAACTGGCCGCCGAGGAATTGCGGCTGGCCCATGACGCACTGGGCGAGATCACCGGGCAGATGAGTGCCGATGATCTGCTGGGAAGGATCTTCTCCAGTTTCTGCATCGGCAAGTAACTGTAGAGCCGAGCCCGTGCTCGGCTGTTCTACCGGTCAGCCGAGCATGGGCTCGGCTCTACAGGTGCAGGCTTCCCCCACCTGTCACATTGCCGCCGCATACTGACGGCCATCACATACCGCTTGGGGAAGTCGCAGTGAAGTCGTGGGGTTGTGCGTTGCTGTTGTCGCTGGCCGTGGCACCATCGGTGGCCATGAGTGCTGAATCCTCCACCCCGGCCGCACCCAAGGTGTCGGTCTACGGCCACCGCGGGGCAAGCGCACTGCTGCCCGAGCACACCCTGGCGGCCTATGCGCAGGCGATCGCCGATGGCGCCGACTACATCGAACCGGACCTGGTGATGACCAGGGACGGGGTGATGGTGGCCCGCCACGAGAACGAGATCAGTGGCACCACCGACGTCGCCTCGCATCCGGAGTTCGCCAGCCGCCGCACGAGCAAGGTGATCGACGGTCAGAAGGTCGACGGCTGGTTCACCGAAGACTTCACCCTGGCCGAGCTGAAGACCCTGTACGCGCGTGAGCGCCTGCCGGAGCTGCGCAGTACTGCCTACGACGGCCAGTTCCGCATCGCCAGCCTGGACGAGATCCTGGCCTTCCTGGTGCAGCAGGCCGGGCGTGCCAACCGCGGCATCGGCCTGGTGCCGGAGATCAAGCACCCGACCTACTTCCAGTCCATCGGCCTGCCGATGGAGGACAAGTTGCTGGCTGCGCTGCGTGGCAACGCGTACACCAATGTCGGGCCGGTCACCATCCAGTCGTTCGAGACCGCCAACCTGCGCTACCTGCGCGGCAGGATCGGCCAGGGCAGCAACATCCGGCTGCTGCAGCTGCTGTGGAAGGGCGATACCCAGCCGGCCGACATCGTCAAGGCCGGCGGCGCGCTGACCTATGCGCAGATGATGACCCCGGCCGGCCTGAAGGACATTGCCGGCTACGCCGATGGTATCGGCCCCGAGCTGCGTTCGATCATTCCACTGGATGCCAAGGGGGCGCTGGGCACGCCGACCTCGCTGGTACGTGATGCGCACGCCGCTGGCCTGATGGTGATTCCGTATACCTTCCGCCCGGAAAACCACTTCCAGCCCAGCAACCTGCGCAAGGGTGCCGACAGCGCGCGCAATGCCGAGGGATCGATTGCCGAGATGCGGGCTTACCTGGCGACGGGCATCGATGCGTTCTTCACCGATGACCCGGCGCTCGGCCGGCAGGCGGTGGATGGGATGGGCGCGGCGGGGAACTGATTCTCCTGGTAGTGCCGGCCGCTGGCCGGCAACGCAAGGACTGCCAACGAAGGTTCATGAGATTGCCGGCCAGCGGCCGGCACTACCCTCACCTCATCCGCGCGGTTCGTCCGGGCGGCGGAACGGGATCACCACGTAGTCCTGGCCCTCGCGCGGCTGCCACAGTACCGGCACGCGCTGCGGTGACGGCGGCTCCAGTTCGTCGTCGGACAGCGGCTCAGCCTCGTCTTCTTCGTCTTCCCAGCTGTAGCGCTGGCGCGGTGGCAGTGGGTCGGCGTTGCGGAACAGCAGCGCGGCGATGATGCCGGCGAAGGCGCCGCCCATGTGCGACTGCCAGGACACACCATCGGCGTGCGGCAGGATGGTCATCAGCATGCCGCCGTAGAACAGCATGCCGATCAGACCGGTGGCGATCGCCGCACGGTCGCGGCGCAGCAGGCCGAGGCTGGCCAGCAGGAACATCAGGCCGTGGGTCACGCCACTGGCGCCCAGGTGCACGCTGCCCGGATTGCCCAGCATCCACGCGCCGAGGCCCGAACCCAGCCACAGCAGGGGCAGCGCGCGTACGGTGGCCTTCGGATACACGCTGCCGGCGAGGGTGCCGAGGATCAGGATCGCGATGCTGTTGGCGGCGATGTGCTCGACCGAGGCATGCAGCATCGGGCCGCCGATCAGGCCGAACAGGCCCTTGGCTTCCAGCGGTGCGACCGCCCACGGTCGCCAGTCGAACGTGCCCTGCAGGGCGAACACGGCCACCAGCACCAGCACGGCGGCCAGGCTGACATTGAACGCCCGCAGGATGCGCGAGCGATCATTGCGGGGGGCCGGCACGTCGCCGGCGGGCAGGGGCGTGTTGTTGTCCATACCTCAGCAATGGCGGTGGCTGGCGCGAAACCAAGGCCACCGCAACGGGAGAGTGGAGGCGGCCGGCGGGACAATCCCACCGGCCGCGCCGTTCAACGGGTCAGGCTCAGGCCTGGCCTTCGCCTTCCTTCGGCGGGTACTTCAGGCTCAGCACCACGGTGGCGGCGATGATCACCGCCACCACGCCCAGCGAGACCGGGGTCGGGATCTTGAACAGGTCGATGATCATCATCTTGATGCCGATGAAGCCCAACACCAGTGCCAGGCCGTACGGCAGCAGGTGGAAGCGGTCGGCCATGCCGGCCAGCAGGAAGAACATCGCGCGCAGGCCCAGCACCGCGAACACGTTGGAGGTGAGCACAATGAACGGGTCGGTGGTGATCGCGAAGATCGCCGGGATGCTGTCCACGGCGAAGATCACGTCGGTGACCGCAATCAGGATCAGCACCGCGAACAGCGGGGTGAACCAGCGCACGCCATCACGCTTCACGCTCAGCGCGTTGCCGGCGTAGTCCGGCAGCAGGCGCAGGTGCTTGCGCATCCAGCGCAGGGCCGGATTGGTCTCCAGGTCCGGCTCCTGGCCGGCGGCGAACCACATCTTCCAGCCGGTGAACAGCAGGAAGGCACCGAACACGTAGAGCAGCCAATGGAACTGGCTGATCAGCACGCTACCGGCGAAGATCATGATCGTACGCAGTACGATCGCACCCAGAATGCCGATGATCAGCACCTTCTGGCGTTGCTCCTCCGGCACCGCGAAGTAGCTCATGATCATCAGGAAGACAAAGATGTTGTCGACCGCCAGCGCCTTCTCGACCAGGTAGCCGGTCAGGAACTCGAGGCCGACCTTGTTGGCCACGACCTGGCCGGCGGTCTCATTCAGGTAGTACCAGAGGCCGGCGTTGAACAGCAGGGCCAGCGCGACCCAGCCGATGGACCACCACAGGGCCTCCTTGAAGGTGACCTTGTGCGGTCCACCATGGCGCATCAACACGAGGTCGACCAGCAGGGCGATGACCACCACCGCTGCGAAGCCGCCCCACAACCACACGTTACCGATCGTCTGCATTGGGAATGTCCGTTGGAAAGATGAATGCCAGGCCGGACGGCGAGGATCTGCAACGGAGGATCGGGAGGGGATCCAGGGACAGAGCTTCGCCGGTACGGCGAAGGTCTCGCTCGCAGTTCCAGTCGGCTGGAACTGCCGTTGCACCGGAGCCTGCGGGCTCGAAATGACGGCGACAACGTCTGGGAGCTACTCCCCTTCTGGCGCCGATTCTGCCGTCTGGCCCCGCCGCCGTCAAATGGGGAGGCCAGGGGTCGGATCCCCAAAGGGGCTCCGACCTCATCGTCGCCACACTGGGGTCAGAGCCCCTGCGGGGATCCGACCCCGGCGCCCGGTTTACAATGGGTGGATGAATACCCCCCTTCCGATTGTCCGCCTCAAGAATGCGTGGCGCTCCAGCCACCCGTGGATCTTCCAGAAACTGGTCGAGAAGCCGACCGTCCGGCCCAAGCCCGGTTCCATCGTCGACGTGGTCGGCATCGATGGCGAGTTCATTGGCCGCGGGTTCTACAACGGGCACTCGCGCATCGCCGTGCGCATCCTCGAAACCGATCAGAACGTGCCGGTGGATGCCGGCTGGTTCTCGCGCAAGATCGCCCAGGCGGTGTCGCTGCGCCGTGAGGTGCTCAAGCTCGATGCGGTCTCCGATGCCTGGCGCGTGGTGCACAGCGAAGGCGACGGCCTGTCCGGCCTGGTCGTGGACCGCTACGGCGACCTGGTGGTGGTCGAGTTCTTCGCCGCCGGCATGTTCCGCCACCGCGAATGGATCTACGATGCGCTGCGCGAGCAGTTCCCCGGCTGCCGCTTCCACAGCTTCGCCGACGAGCACGTGCAGAAGCAGGAAAGCTTCGACTTCCACGGCAACACCACCACTGAAGCGTCGGTGATCACCGAGTACGGCATCAAGTTCCGCGCCGACCCGGCCGGTGCGCACAAGACCGGTTTCTTCGCCGACCAGCGCGAGAACCGTGAATGGCTGAGCCAGCAGGTGGAAGGCAAGAGTGTGCTCGACCTGTGCTGCAACACCGGCGGTTTTGCCGTATACGCGGCGGCGCGTGGTGCTTCGGAAGTGATCGGGATCGACATCGACGAGGACGTGATCCAGATCGCCAAGGGCAATTCGCGCCTGAACAACGTGCGCCCGAAGTTCATCCAGTCCGATATCTTCCCGTGGCTGCGCGACGCCGCCAACCGCGGTGAGCAGTACGACGTGGTGATCCTGGACCCGGCGAAGATGACCCGCGATCGCGACCAGGTCATCACCGCGCTGAAGAAGTACCTGGACATGAACAAGCTGGCGCTGGGCGTGGTCAAGCCGGGCGGCCTGTTCGCGACCTTCTCCTGCACCGGCCTGGTGGCCGAGGACCAGTTCCTCGACATGCTGCGCCGGGCGGCGTACTTCTCCGGCCGCACGATCCAGATCCTGAAGGTGGCCGGCGCTGGTCCGGACCATCCGTTCATGGCCCACGTGCAGGAATCGCGTTACCTGAAGGCCGTGTTCTGCCGCGTGGTGGATTGACCGCGGGACCGCCGATCTCTGTAGAGCCGAGCCCACGCTCGGCTGATCGGCCTGGCAGCCGAGCATGGGCTCGGCTCTACACAACCAAGACCGACCATGCGCAAAGCCGACCGCCTGTTCCAGCTGGTCAACCTGATCCGCGTGCGTCAGCCGGTGACCGCCGCCGTGCTGGCGGCGGAACTGGGCCTGTCGGTGCGCAGCATCTACCGCTACGTCGATGATCTGTCCGTGGCCGGCATCCCGCTCTATGGCGAGGCCGGTATCGGCTATCGCCTTGATCCCGGTTTCGAACTGCCGCCCCTGAGCCTGGATGCGGCAGAAGCCGAGGCACTGCAGCTGGCCGTGGAGATGCTGGCCTGCAGTGGCGCGGGCGACCTGCAACCTGCGGCGCGTTCGCTGCTGCACAAACTGCAGGCGGCCATGCCCACGCGTGCGACCAGCCCACGCACTGCCCGCGCGCTGCGTGCCATACCCGTTTCGCTGCCGTGCTGGCAGCCACTGCATACGGCTATCGCCGACGGCCGCAGTGTGCAGCTGCGATATCGCACGTTGCAGGGCGCATCGAGCGAGCGGACCGTGCACCCGCTTGGCCTGTTCCACTGGGGCCAGCACTGGACACTGGGCAGCTGGTGCGCGCTGCGCCAGGACTACCGCGATTTCCGCCTGGACCAGATCGAAGCCCTCGCTGAAGCAGAGGGGCTGGACCTGCCGGCGCAGGTCGGTCTGGAAGCCTATCTGCGCCACCAACAGCGGGCCTGGGCGCTGCGCGGCCACTGACACCCCGCTGGCAGCAGGGGCTGCGCAGACTGCGCGCTCCTCCCACAAAGGGCATCTCCATGCACCCTGCTTCTTCCGTCCTCGAACTGGCCGTGTTCACCGTCAAACCGCACGCCCGTGCCGACATGCCGATGCTGCGTGAGCGGCTGCGCGCGGCCATCGCGCAGTTTCCCGGTCTGATCGACTACCAGCCGTTCTCGCCGATGGACGGCGACGACCGCTTCGTCGACATCGCGCACTGGCAGGACCTGGCCAGCGCGCAGGCGGCGGCACAGGCGTTCGCCGGTGGTGATGCGCGCTTTGCACCATACATGGCCGCCATCGATGAGCTGCAGCTGATGCAGCACTTCCTGCCGGGTTGATCGACGCCTGGCACCCGTCTGTCAGTGCCGGGCTCATGCCCGGCCCTACAAAAAGGCCGGGCGCAGCGCTATGGTCGGGCTCTTCCCATTGCCGGTGAGAGCCCATGCCATCGTTGCGCCACCTGTCCGTAGTGCTTGCCCTGGCGCTGTGCGCGCCGCTGTCGGCTCATGCCATCGAGTTCAGCGCGCAGGAGATGGCCCGCGCCAAGGCCCTGCAGCAGCGCCTGGTCACCCTCGACAGCCATCTGGATACGCCGGCAAATTTCGGCCGCAGCGGCTTCGACATCGAGCAGCGCCACGACCGCAACGCGCTCTCGCAGGTGGACTACCCGCGCATGGTCGAAGGCGCGCTGGACGGCGGTTTCTGGGCGATCTACACCGACCAGGGCGACCGCACCGCCGCCGCCCATCTGGCCGAGCGTGACCACGGCCTGCAGCGGCTGCTGGAGATCCGCGAGATGCTGGCGGCCAATCCCGAGCGCTTCGCACTGGCGCTGACCGCCGATGACGCGGCGCGGATCAAGGCTGCCGGCAAGCGCGTGGTCTACATCAGCATGGAAAATGCCAGCCCGCTGGTGGCCGACCCCAGCCTGCTTTCGTTCTACCACCGCGCCGGCCTGCGCCTGCTCAGCACCGTGCACTTCGCCAACAACGAGTTCGCCGATTCGGCCACCGATCCCAAGGGGGCCGAGTGGAAGGGCCTGAGCCCGGCCGGCAAGGAGCTGGTGCGGCAGGCGGTGAAGCTGGGCATCGTGATCGACCAGTCACATGCATCGGATGCGGTGTTCGACGATCTGCTGGCGATGATGCCGGTGCCGTTCGTGCTCTCGCACAGCTCGGCCAAGGCCATCTACGACCACCCGCGCAACCTCGACGATGCGCGCCTGCGCAGGCTGGCCAAGGCCGGCGGCGTGATCCAGGTGAACGCCTATGGCGGCTACCTGATCGACACCGCAAAGACGCCCGAGCGCAAGCAGGCCGAGGAAGCGCTCAGCAAGCAGCTGGGCGGCTGGGAAGGCATGGGCATCGAGCAGGGCGTTGCCCTGCTGAAGGCCGAACAGGCGCTGGACCATGAGCATCCGGTGCGCCACGCCAGCCTGGACGACTTCTTCGCCCACTTCGAGCACATCCTCAAGGTGGTCGGGCCCGAGCACGTGGGCATTGGCCTGGACTGGGATGGCGGCGGTGGCCTGAGTGACCTGCCCGATGTCAGCCAGCTGCCGAAGATCACCGCGTGGCTGCTGCGCAAGGGCTATACCGAGAAGCAGATTGCCGGCATCTGGGGCGGCAACCTGCTGCGGGTGATGCGCCAGGCGCAGGATTACGCCGCAAAGCAGGGCGGTTGAAGCGCCCTGCGGTAGTGCCGGCCGCTGGCCGGCATTGCCCCTGTCAGGAGGATGCGGGTCGCCGGCCAGCGGCCGGCACTACCGGTGATCCGTCTACTTCGCGATCAGTGCGTGGCGGCGGCTGTACAGGAAGTACAACACCAGGCCGGCCACGTTCCACAGCAGGAAGTACAGCTGAGTGGTGTGCGGCAGGCTGATGAACAGGTAGATGCAGCCCAGTGCGGCCAGCGGGCCGACCACGAAAGCCACCGGCGTGCGGAAGGTGCGCTCGCGGTTCGGCTCGCGCAGGCGCAGCACCACTAGGCAGACACCCACTGCAGTGAACGCGGCCAGGGTGCCGGCATTGGCCAGCGCCGCGATCTCGTCCAGGCGCGCCACGCCGGCCAGCGCCGACACCACCACCGCGGTGAACAGCGTGGTCGCCACTGGCGTGCCGGTACGTGCGTTGACCTTGGACAGGCCACGCGGCAGCAGGCCATCGCGGCTCATCACGAAGAAGATGCGGCTCTGGCCGTACAGGAAGGCCAGCAGCACGGTCGGCAGCGCGATGATCGCGATCACGCCGATCACCATCGCTGCGGTCGGATGGCCCAGCTGGCGCATGATCAGCGCCAGCGGCTCGGCGCTGTGGCCGAACACCGCGTAGCTCATCGCACCCACCGCAGCCAGCGCCACCAGCACGTAGACGATGGTGCAGCCGATCATCGAACCGATGATGCCGATCGACAGGTCGCGGCCCGGGTTCTTGGTCTCCTCGGCGGCGGTGGAGATCGCATCGAAGCCGTAGAAGGCGAAGAAGATGATCGCTGCCGCCGCCATCACGCCGTGCTCGACGCCATCGGGGCCCATCGACTTGGCAAAGCCGTACGGCATGAACGGCTGCAGGTTGGCGCTGTCGAAGGCGGGCAGGGCCACGGCCACGAAGATGGCCAGCGCGATCAGCTTGAACACCACCAGGATGGCATTGAGGGTGGCGCTCTCCTTGGTGCCGGCCATCAGCATGCCGGCCACCAGCCAGGTGATGATGATCGCCGGCAGGTTGATCATGCCGCCTTCCACGTGCGGGCCGGCCGCCAGCCAGGCCGGCAGGTGCACGTTCCAGCCGAACTGGGTGTGCACCCATTCGAGGAAACCGACGAAGTAGCCGGACCAGCCCACCGCCACCGTACTCACCACCAGCGAGTACTCCAGGATCAGGCTCCAGCCCACCACCCAGGCAAACACCTCGCCCAGCGCGCTGTAGCTGTAGGTGTAGGCACTGCCGGCGGCCGGCATCATCGTCGACAGCTCGGCGTAGGACAGCGCCGCACAGGCACAGACCGCACCGGCGATGGCGAAGGAGATCAGCACGGCCGGGCCGGCCAGGTTGGCACCCACGCCGATCAGCGTATAGATGCCGGTACCGACGATGGCACCGATGCCCAGCGCGATCAGGTGCGGCCAGCTGAGCGTCGGGATCAGACGCCTGCCGGCTTCGTGGACGGTGACGGAATCTAGGGACTTGCGCCGGAACAGGGACATGCAGGCCTCGGAAGGGGTGACTGGAAACGACAAGTTCCCGAGTGTGACCGAACGCAGCGCAGCATTACCACTGACGGGGGTCATGCATGGCGGGGCGCGCGCTGCGCCCCGGCCAGGCTGCCGGAATCGGCATAAAGGGCCGTCGGCCCGGTGCCGCCTCAGGGAGTGCTGGGCCAGTGGCAGCCGTCTTCCTGCCAGGCCTCGGGGTCATCGTGGAAGGCGGTGGTGCGGCCGTCGCGGGCGCGTTCGTAGCTCAGGTCCAGCACCAGCGCGCCCTGGGTGCTCAGCCGGTAGCGGCCGTTGACCCGTCCGTCGATGCGCTCTTCCCAGACGCTGTCGAACTGGTAGGGGCGATCCTCGGCCAGCACCGTGGTTTCCAGCGAAACCCGGCGCAACCGCAGGCGTTCGCGATGTCCGGCGTAGCGCACGTCGGACTGCCCGTCCTCCAGCCAGCGCCATTCCAGATGGATGCGGTCATCGCGACCGCCGCTCAGGCAGCGATGATCCTGCACGGTGGTGCCAGAGGCGGTGCCGGCGAACAGCAGGGCCAGGCCGAGCAGCGGCAGCCGCCCGTTCATCCGTTCAGCCCCAACCGGATGCCGAACCCCACCAGGAACAGGCCGGCCACGCGGCGCAGTGCGTCGCTGATCCGTGGATGCTGGATCAGCCGGCGACGGGCCAGGTTGCCCACGCCGATCAGCATCGAGCAGTAGGCGATGCTGACCACCAGGATGATGCCGGCCAGCGCCGCGAAGGTGGCGATGCCCTGATGTGCCTTGGGATCGATGAACAACGGCAGGAAGGCCATGTAGAACAGGATTGCCTTCGGGTTGAGCAGGCTGACCAGGATCGCCTGCTGGAAGTAGCGGCCCGGCTGCATGCGGATCGGGCCGGCATCACCGCCCTCGTGTTTCGGTGTGCGCAGCAGGCCGATGCCGACCCACACCAGGTAGGCCGCACCCAGGTACTGCACGGCGTGGAACACCAGCGGGTTGGCCTTGAGCAGCGCGGCCACGCCGGCCAGCGCGAGCCACATCAGGATCTGGTCGCCGACCAGCAGGCCGGCCAGTGCGGTGTAACCGCCGCGCACGCCACCACGGCCGGTGGCGGTCAGCAGGGTGAAGGTACCGGGGCCGGGCAGCGCGAGAAACACCAGCACGGCGACCAGAAACGTCCACAGGTCCTGGATGCCCATCCACGGCATGGCGGCGTTCTCTCTTACGGGGGGCCGCCATTGTCGGCCAGCGCCGGGACTGGCGACAGGGGGCCGGCAGGACCCTCGGGCATGCCAGACAGCAGAGGTTGCAGGTGCTGGCGCAGCTGCGCGTGCAGCTGCCGCACCGCCGGCGAGAACTGTTTGCGGTGCGGGCAGACCAGCTGCAACGGTATGTGGCTGCCGATGCCGTCGAGCAGCAGCTGCAGGCGTCCTGCGAGCACATCCTCGCGCAGGTCCAGCCAGGATTTGTAGGTGATGCCTTCGCCGGCCACCGCCCAGCGCCGCACCACATCGGCGTCATCGCAGACCAGCGGGCCGCGCACCGGAATCACGCTGCGGCGCCCGTCGACCTCGAACGACCAGCGATCATAGGCGCGGCCACTGAGCTGGTAGACCAGGCAATCATGCTCGCGCAGATCCTCCAGGCGCGTGGGCGTGCCGCGCTGCTGCAGATAGTCGGGTGACGCCGCGAGTACGCGCCGATTGCCTTCCAGCAGGGGCAGGGCCACGTAGTTGGCGTCGTCGAAGTGGCCGATGCGGATGGCCACGTCGACCGGGTCGCGGAACACGTCGGCCACTTCGTCGGACAGGCGCAGGTGCAGGCGCAGCCGGGGGTGCGCGGCGCGAAAGGCGCTCAGCCAGGGCAGCAGCAGATTTCGACCGAAGTCCGACGGCGCCGACAGCTGCAGGGTGCCGTGCAGTTCGGTGTCTTCGCCCTGCACGCGCGCCTGGCCCTCGCGCAGGGTGGCCAGCACCTCCTGCGCATACGGCAGGTACAGCGCCCCCTCGCCGGTCAGGCGCAGGCTGCGCGTGGTGCGCACGAACAGGCGCAGGTCCAGCTCGCGTTCCAGCCGCGCCACCGCCGCAGCAACCTGCCCCGGCAGCAGGTCGGCTTCGCGGGCCGCCTGCGAGAAGCTGCCCAGTGCGGCAGTACGGACGAACAGCTGCAGATCGTCGAAGCGGATCATCTTCATCGCCAGAGTGAAAGTGCTGCCCGATTCTGCGCCTTTCCGAGGGACCGCGTGCGGCGCAACCTGTCGCCTCCTTCCCCACTGGACCGCTGCCATGCGCGCCATTGCCTACACCCAAGCCGGCCTGCCGATCGATGACGCCCAGGCCCTGATCGACATTGAACTGGAACTGCCGCAGCCCGGCCCGCGTGACCTGCGGGTGGCGGTACGCGCGGTGGCGGTGAACCCGGTCGACACCAAGGTCCGCCGTGGCGTGGCCACCGACGGCCCGCGCGTGCTGGGCTGGGATGCGGTCGGCATTGTTGATGCGGTGGGCAGCGAGGTGACCCTGTTCCAGCCCGGCGACGCGGTCTACTATGCCGGCGTCATCGACCGCCCGGGCAGCAATGCGCAGTACCAGCTGGTGGACGAGCGCAGCGTCGGGCGCAAGCCGGCCAGTCTCGACGATGCCGCCGCCGCAGCGTTGCCACTGACTGCAATCACCGCCTGGGAGCTGCTGTTCGACCGCCTGCGCATCCCGCAGGGTGGTGGCGAAGGCCAGACCCTGCTGGTGATCGGTGCTGCCGGTGGTGTTGGTTCGATCCTGGTGCAGCTGGCACGGAAGCTGACCAGGCTGACCGTGATCGGCACCGCCTCGCGCCCGGATACCCAGGACTGGGCGTACGCAATGGGGGCACACCACGTGATCGACCACAGCCTGCCGCTGGCCGAGGGACTGGCGCGGCTCGGCATCAGCGAGGTGCAGCATGTCGCCAGCCTGACCCACTCCGACCAGTACTACGCGCAGATCGTCGAACTGCTGGCACCGCAGGGCCAACTGGGGCTGATCGATGACCCGGGCCAGATGGACGTGATGGCGCTCAAGCGCAAGGCACTGTCACTGCACTGGGAGTCGATGTTCACCCGGCCGCTGTACCGCACCGCCGACATGCAGCGCCAGCACGACCTGTTGAACCGTGTGGCCGAGCTGATCGATACGGGCGTGCTGCACACCACCCTGGGCGAGCACTTCGGGCGCATCGACGCGGCCAACCTGCGGCGTGCCCACGCGCTGCTGGAAAGCCAGCGCGCCAAGGGCAAGATCGTGCTGGAAGGCTGGTAACACCCGGTTTTTCCTGTAGAGCCGAGCCCACGCTCGGCTGCCGTCAGCGCACGCCGCTCAGCCGAGCATGGGCTCGGCTCTACAGAGATTCATCCACGAATGGCATGGATCCACCGTGTCGACCCAGGTCGACACCTGCTAACAGCGGCCGGCACCTCCCCTCAGGCCACACCGTTGTCGACGTGGGTGGCGAAACCGGGCTGCTCGCGCAGGCGTTCGAACCATGCTGCGAGGTGTGGCAGCGCCGGTTTACTGCCCGGCGTGCTGCGCCAGCGTTGGGCCGACAGCCCCAGCACGACATCAGCGAGGGTGAAGGCGTTGCCCGCCACGTAGCCGTTGGTGGCGGCCAGCTGTGCATCAAGCACAGCCATCAGCCGGTTCCACTGCGCCAGGCTGGCCTCGGCGCGGGCATCGTCCGGGTAGTCCGGATGCTGGCGCACGCGCGCCATGAACACGTGCCGCCAGGCGTTGTTGAGGTCGCTGGCCTGCCAGTCCATCCACTGCTCGACCTGGGCGCGGCCCTGCGCCGTACCGGGCAGCAGGTCATCACGGCCAGCACGTACGGCCAGGTAGCGGCAGATGCTGTTCGATTCCCACAGCACGAAGCCGCCATCGCGCAGGACCGGCACCTGCCGGTTCGGATTCAACGTGGCCAGCAGGTCCGCCGGTGGTTCTGGCTCGTGCTGGAGTGGCAGGTCGAGGCCGGCGCACAGCCACAGCACCTTGCGCACGTTGATGGAGGTCGGCTTTCCGTACAGAGCGAGCATGGTCCTGACGCAGCAGCTGAGACTCGGCCAGCCTACACTTGCCCCATGCAAACCGAATACCTGCTCATTGCCGGCCTTCTATTGGCCGTGCTCATCCTGCAGCTGGTCGCCCTGCTGCGCCGCCCGCCGCATGACCGCCTGGAACAGGCCGTGCGCGAGGAGGCGCGCGCCGGGCGCAGCGAACTGCGCGAACAGCTCGATGGCTTCGCCCGCGCGCTGACCGATCTGTCCACCCGCACCGATCAGCGCCTGGACCTGCTGCGCGAAGCGCTGGGCGAAGATGCCCGCAAAGCGCGCGCTGAAGTGGCCGACAGCCAGCAGCGCGGCGCAGCACTGATGGGGCAGCGGCTGCAGGAACTGCGCGGCCAGCTGGAGACCTTCGGCCAGCAGCAGGAGGCACGCATCCATGCGTTTGGCCAGCAGCTGCAGGAGCTCACTGCGCGCACCGATACCCAGCTCGGGGCGCTGCGCCAGACCCTGGTGGACGATGCACGCAAGGGCCGCGAGGAGGGCGCGCTGTCGCAGCAGCGCCTGACCGACAGTCTGGGCCTGCGCCTGCAGGAGCTGACCCAGCGCAACGAGCAGCGCATCGCCGAGATGCGTGCCACGCTGGAGGAACAGCTGCGCGCGCTGCAGAACGACAATGCGCAGAAGCTGGAGCAGATGCGCCACACCGTGGACGAGAAGCTGCAGTCGACGCTGGAAACGCGGCTGGGCAACTCCTTCAAGCTGGTTTCCGAGCGCCTGGAGCAGGTCCAGCGTGGCCTCGGCGAGATGCAGCAGCTGGCCACCGGCGTCGGCGACCTCAAGCGCGTGCTGACCAACGTCAAGAACCGCGGCAGCTGGGGCGAAGTGCAGCTGGAGAATATCCTCGAGCAGACACTCACCCAGGAGCAGTACGCGCGTGCGGTGAGGGTGCGTCCGGAGAGTGGCGAGATGGTCGATATCGCCGTGCGCCTGCCGGGCCGCAGCAGCGACGATACGCCGGTATGGCTGCCGATCGACTCCAAGTTCCCGCGCGAGGACTACGAGCGCCTGCTGGACGCACAGGAACAGGGCGATGCCGAAGGCGTGCGCCTGCAGGGCATCCAGCTGGAGCGCGCGGTGCGCGTGCAGGCCAAGTCGATCTGCGACAAGTACATCGTGCCACCGCACACCACGGACTTCGCGGTGATGTTCCTGCCCACCGAAGGCCTGTATGCCGAGGTGATCCGGCGCCCGGGCCTGGTTGACCTGCTGCAGCGCGAGCACCGTGTGGTGGTGGCCGGACCGACCACGGTCACTGCGTTGCTCAACAGCCTGCAGATGGGCTTTCGCACGCTGGCCATTGAAAAGCGATCCAGCGAAGTGTGGAGCCTGCTGGGTGCGGTCAAGAGCGAGTTCGGGAAGTTCGCCGGCATCCTGGAAAAGGCCGAGAAGCAGATCACTACCGTTGGCCGCAGCATCGGCGAGGCCAGCCGCAAGACCCGCACCATCGAACGCCGCCTGCGTGGCGTGGAGTCGCTGGCGTCCGAACAGGCGCAGTCGCTGCTCGGCGACCTGGCCGAGGGTGATGCGGTGGCCGAGGAGGAAGGCAGTGACGGCGAGGGCGATGAGGCCTGAGCCACGCTGACACGCCGCCTGCATCGCCGATGGGTATGCTGGCGGCCTGTCCGCTTCGACCAGGTACCGCCATGCGCCTGCCCCGCTTCACCAGCCTTGTCCTGACCGCGCTGCTCGCCGCCTGCGGCAGCGCGCCAACGACCGTGGGCACGACCACGCAGGCCGCCTCCAGCACCCCCGAAGCGGTCGAGGCCTACCGCGAAGCACGCGACGTCGACTGCCAGGCCGCCGGTGGCACCCTGCAGCGGCTCGGCCGGCTGCAGCGCGAGCAATGCGTGATTCCCTATGCCGACGCCGGCAAGGCCTGCAGCCGCAAAAGCGACTGCACGGGCCAGTGCCTGGCCGCAGGCGAGGCACTGGCCGGCGATGCGGCGTCCGGTACCTGCCAGCGTGATGCCAGCCAGAACTTCGGTTGCCGCCAGCGTATCGAGGACGGCAAGGCGCAGGGCATGATCTGCGTGGATTGAATCCTGCCTGTAGAGCCGAGCCCACGCTCGGCTGATGCCACAGCAGCCGAGCGTAGGCTCGGCTCTACAACTGCGCGCGCGGCGCTATGCTGGTGGGCCATTCCCGCCGTAGCCGGAGCCCCGCGTGAGCACCCCGATCCAGGACATTCCCCTCACCACCATCGACGGCCAGCCGTCCTCGCTTGCCGACTACCAGGGCAAGGTGCTGCTGCTGGTCAACGTCGCCTCCAAGTGCGGCCTGACCCCGCAGTACGAAGGCCTGCAGGCGCTGTATGCGGAAAAGCATGCGCAGGGCCTGGAAGTGCTGGGCTTCCCCGCCAACAACTTCCTTGGCCAGGAGCCGGGCAGCGAGGCCGAGATCCAGCAGTTCTGCCAGCTCACCTACGATGTCAGTTTCCCGATGTTCTCCAAGATCAGCGTGGCTGGCGAGGACACCCACCCGCTGTACCAGCAGCTGACCGCCGCGCAGCCGCAGTCGATCGGCGAAGGCCCGCTGCGCGAGCGCCTGGCCAGCAAGGAGATCCCGATCCATCCGGCACCGGCGGTGCTGTGGAACTTCGAGAAGTTCCTGGTCGGCCGTGATGGCAAGGTGATTGCACGCTTTGCCCCGGACGTGGCGGCCGATGACGTGCGCCTGCGCGA
Organism: Stenotrophomonas sp. DDT-1; assembly: GCF_001580555.1. Taxonomy (NCBI): domain Bacteria; kingdom Pseudomonadati; phylum Pseudomonadota; class Gammaproteobacteria; order Lysobacterales; family Lysobacteraceae; genus Stenotrophomonas; species Stenotrophomonas sp. DDT-1. Next base: position 88 of record NZ_LEKR01000049.1, on the reverse strand, counting down.
CGCCATCGAGGCCGCGCTGGTGGCCTGAGCAAAGCGTGCCAACCCGGGTTGGCACCTGCCGGAAAAGAAAAACCCCGCCGAGGCGGGG